>CBDVBS010000474.1:0-3233 GCA_965372275.1 uncultured bacterium
GGACAAGTACAGCGATGTAGATGTGCTTGTGGTGATGCCGGAAGGGACGCATCGGCGGCATACGGCAATGCACCTGTACAAACACATGACCGGGTTCTCCTTTGCTGTTGATATCATCGTGGCAACACCGGGTGACCTGGAGAAGTACAAGGACACCGTGGGGCTGATTTACCGTAACATCATACGCGACGGGAAGGAAATATATGCCGCATGATGCCGGTGATATCGGCTCTTTTCACGGATTATAATAACTTACAAATTGGGGTGCTTCGCATGTCATTGGTTAAGAGATTAGAGTCGCAAGTATATGAATGGCTCTGTGATCTGCAAGGAATGTCTTCTTTTGAAGCCGAACAACAGGCAAGGCAAATTGTTCGTGAGGCTAAAGATATTTCAAGAAATAGTGGCAGCTACAACTTTGATTACGAATGGTACTGTAAGATTCGAGATGGATCACTGAAGGATGAAGTATGGGAAGAATATCTGGATCTAGCCATTAAAGAAGGGGTGACAGAGGACGATTTCCGTTGGTGGTGGAGCTTGCCTGATCTCGAAAGACACGTGATGCTTAAGGTAGTCGAGACGGGGCGTATTGCTAGCTATCTAAAACATACGGGTAATGGGCTGTCCAAGGAAGAAGCAATAAAAGCAGTGAGAAAGATGCACCCTTTCTATAGTTCCCCAAAGGATGAAAATTATCCTGCAGGAGAAGATGCCCCTTTACCATACGAATTAATGGACAGAATAAACATATTTGTACAGGATATGAGCATAAATCATCCTGATGAATTTGAAGCTAAACTCCAATCATATAGTTCTTTCAATGCTTTGATTAGGTCCGCCATAAGAGAGGGGCAATTGAATAGAACTAGCTATATCCAAAAGGTTGAGTTATTAGGAGATTTTCCCTTTACAAACTTCAAAGAATATACTGAAGCCTATAAATCTGGCAAAGTCGATTTCAATCTTGACCATGTATACGCTTTTCAATGGGCACAGGGTTTGGCGTATACACCGAGATCAGTTAGAGTCCAGACTGAGAACCTTGCACTTTTACCGCTCGTAGCAATAATCGCAATCCTCATTTACATATTTATTATGAAAAGTTGGCTTTTACTACTTGCTCTTCCTTTATTAATCTTTGGTTACATTATTTTCAATCCTTCATTCACTCAGCGGATGCCTTTTATCTCTTTGCCGGCAACCTTCCTGACTTTTGGGGCTTTAATATGGTCCATTTTTGGGAAACAGTATGATTTACTAGCTTTAAGTTCAGCTTTAATCATTATCTTTATAGCGCAAAAAGCCATTTATATAAATTCTGTAAGAAAGCTGAAGAAATGTACCCTGTTAAATGAGGCAATACTATGCTTACTATGGGAAGAGGATGCTATAACCTTGCGTTTGAAAGATCCGTAATATTTAACAGCATTGGTTAGCAACGTAATTATGTAGTGCCGGAATAATATTCTTGTATTGTTATTCCCGGGAAATGTGATGCATGATTACATACTTGAATATGATAGAACTCCGTAATTAAGGAGGTTACTAAATTGTCAGAGGACAAATTATCCATTAACCAAAAAATGTACGCTCCAATGGAATTCGAGTATCTGTTGTCATACCTATTTGGTAAGTTAAATTATCATGGATATGTAGGCTTTAAGGAACTTAATGAATGGAAAAAGATAAACAGAAAGGTGATGAATACGGTTCGCAAGGCTATTTGTATCAATACAGATACATCAGATGAGTGGCACAAAAGGGAATTACTAAAACGGTGTGACCTTGCATTGGATGGAATCAAAGGAGCCAGGTCTAAAGACGAGTTGAATGGCAAATTCATCTCTGATTTAGTTCACATCATATTTGAACTCATGGGTGGATTTCCAGATCATTGGAAGTACAAAGGAACAAGCAATCCTAAATGCTGGAAATTAAATAGATTTAGAAGTGTCAATTATTCTCAATCAGACGAACAGAAATTTGCTATCATTGATAGAATAATTACACAAAGAATATTTAAGGAAATCCCTGATTCGAGTAAACTTTGGACGGTTTATGCAATAGATATGAAAAGGAATAAAACAAAATTCTTAAAATGGTTCAAGCATAAATATAACGATGTATACAGAAAAATATTCTGCCCTATTGATGATGAGTGAGCTTGGTGACGCCTATAAGCGAGTATCTCTATATTTCACTTCACGCTGTCCCGAAACTATATTACATCACTAAAGGTCCCCATCCGCCTCAAGCATGGTCTTGACTTCGCTGTGAAGGATCGGCAGGTTTGTTTCGATTACGCCCCAGACAATTTCATCTGAAATGTCGGCATAGCCGTGAATCAGGCGGTTTCGGAAAGAGATGATCCGGTTCGTGTCGCTGATCTTCTAAGATAATGACGGGTCAATCCGCAAAGCTTTGTTGAGTGCTTCGCCTATGATTTCGAATTGACGTTCGACGGCGGATCGGAGCATCGCGTCACCCGAGTAATCAGCCAACGTCTTGCCCGTGGTGAATTCCATCAGTAGATCGCAAGCCTGGACTACATCGAACAGATATTTACGCACATCATGCAGCGTCATAGAGCACCACCTGTGTTTCTTCCACGGCTTTGCGGAAGTATGGGTTTCTTATGGGGCCGGATTCCACTAAATCGATCGGCATCCCGAAGAGCTTCTCCAAATCTTCCTGCAGGCCAAAGTAGTTATCGGCGTATTGGGCGGGTGGACACGGGATAAACTCGACGACGAAATCAAGGTCGCTTGAGGCCGGGTCGAAATCGTCACGCGTTGCGGAGCCGAACAGGGCGAGACGTTTGACGCCGCGTTTGGAGCATATCTCAGCTAACTCCGCTTTCCTGTTTTTGATTATTTCGTTCATAAGTGTTCCTTTGAATGATTAACATCCCGGTTGATATTTTAGCATATTGTTTTCATTCTACGTTCGTTATTCAGACCACCCTTCTGAAGACAGAAGGGTGCCACCCGGAAATTGGACCCAATCGGAAAACGGTGCCACACGGAAAAGAGTACTAACGGAAATGGTCTTCTTCTGAAACCCGATTACCTGATGATGTTTCGGGACACCCTGTCCCGAAACTGAACCGGTGCGAACCCTACTTCTTAAATTTCAAATCCTTTCTGTAATTTGTTTTATCCTCTTTCTGCATTTCTTTTAGAAGGTCCTTTGATTTGCGCGACATGTTTGTCGGGGTGACGAGTTTTATC
>CBDVBS010000475.1:0-3219 GCA_965372275.1 uncultured bacterium
TCAGCCCTCCCAAGGCGTCGGGCAGACCGTGCCACCCATCATTGGTGTTTTGGGAATTTATTCCCGAAACCACCGGGATGGTCTTCTGTTTTTGTTTCGGGAATAAATTCCCAAAACACCTGATGACCATCATTCATGATTTATGCAGCATTGATGCAAACCCGCCGATACTTTATTCAAACGCAATAATACGGTTTTCATATTGATATGCATGGCGTTGATCGTATTCAATCATATTCCTTCGTAATCGGTTATCTTAACTGTACCCCGCATCAAAAGCCGGTTTTGTTACAAATGGATAGCCGTATATAAATAACTATTAACCACCGCCCGCTGATACTATACCAAAAGGGTTGTTTGTAATGCGAGGTGGATTTTTATGAAAAAGGCAGCAATTATTCTTGGAATTCTCGTAATTATCGGGGGGCTGATAGGCGGTTGTTCCGCTCACAAGTCAGGGATTTCCAACCCGATGGTACCACAGGAGAATGAGCGAGTCGTTGAGACCGAACCGGCGTGGGGCGTTTTCAACATCGACGTTGATATTGACTCGATGCAGGTGAGCGTCCTGCAGAACAGGAACGCCCAGCCCCATTTCAACGTTACGCAATACATTCTGCCCCCGCTCTGCGCGGACTGCGTGACAGGTTCGGCCGAGGGCTTCGACCCGATAACACGTATAATCACACTGAGCATAAACCTGAAGAATGATACTGAACTATATGCCTACGATGTACGCGGCATCCTCATACTGAGCGACCCGGTCACGCATGAAGTTGCGAATCCGGATGGATATACCAGGAGATTCGACGACTCCGACCCGAAGGATATAAACCCGTTCATCATATGGAAAGAGGGCGGCGAGGAATGGCAGTTCCCACCGCTGACGACCCTCACCGAGGAAGTCAAAATCGTAATGCCGACGCCGATGAACTTCCAGATCCAGTTCATGGTGGAGGCGTCATTCCCCGCGCACTCCAAGGATCCGATGCAATTCGAGGAGATCACTTTTACGGGCGATATCCACGACACCGGCTGGTACGGCGATTTGAACGTGAAGGTTATCGACTGGCAGGATGATGTGTCCTGTGTTTATGTCGATCTCACGGCGTTCGGTTCGGGCAATGGTGAATATCCCCTTGCCCTCGATGTTGACGGCTACTGGAAAGGTCATATCGAATATCACCAGGGCTTAGGGCTGACATTGCCGGAGATCGGAACTTACGATCTGCTTGTCAGGGCGGTGGATTCGCTTGCGAAGTTTGACCTCTACGATTACTTTGAAGTCGAAGTTACTGAAGATTTCAGCCCGCCCGAGTGGGTTGACACGGTAGGTATTACGGATGTGGCAATCGGCGCCGGAAGCGCTCTTATATATCACGGCCCCGCTGTCGACCCATCCGCCGAAGTTGACTACTATCTCTACTACTCCCAGTCCACGAGTCCGTATGACGGTGATTATGTCAAGGTGACGGGCATGGGACATTACGCCATCACCGGCCTCACCAACGGGCAGGAATATGTCTTCGGGGTACGTGCCGGCGACCAGGTCGGGAATATTGAACAGAATGTAAATTATCGTGTGGGTACGCCACAAGCTATAGAGCTTCTCTGGGCCCGGACGGTTGCAGCGGAGATAAACTCCGACCCGAATATCGGTGACCTTGACGGCGATAACGACCTTGATGTGACATTCGGCTGCGACGACGGCAAGGTTGTGGCTCTCAACGGTACTGACGGAGAGATATCATGGTACCTTGCGACAGGCGGTTCGGTTGTCGGTTCCCCCGCGCTCGAGGATATCAACCTTGACGGACTACCGGATGTGATCATCGGTTCCGGGGACGGTAAGATGTACGGTATCCGGGGTACGAACGGTTCCAACCTCGGAAGTTTCCAGACCCAGAATATAATCCAGGCGTCACCGGTTGTGGTCGATTTCGACGGCAACGGTACGCCGGAAGCATTTATGGGATCGAACGACGGCAAAGTGTACGGTCTCAATATTATGTCATTAGCCCACTTCGCGACTTTCAACGCCGGGAATCCGGTAATCGGGACACCGGCACTGGGTATCCTTAATCTCGATGAATATCCCGATGCGCTTGTCTGCGCGGGTGGCACGGTGTACGGCGTAAACGGCGCGGACGCAACCGAGTTGTGGTCAACATATCTCGGTCTGTCGGCAATGTCAGGTTCTCCCGCGATGGCCGACATCAACCACGACACGATCAGTGACGCTGTTGTCGGAACATCATCCGGTGTTTATGTTCTCGACGGTACAGACGGATCTACAATGTGGTCACGCACTGATCTGGGAGTCGATTTTGAAACCAGTCCGGCACTTGCTGACCTCACCGGTGACGGCACCGCCGATGTTGTAATCAGCGGACGGATTACCGGTATCTATGCCTTCAACGGCGCGAACGGTGATTTGCTGTGGCAGGCTGAAGGCAACCCGATTGTGCCGACATCGCCGGTGATTGCCGATGTGACGGGTGACGGCAAGCTGGATGTGATCGCGGGGTCAGCCGAGATGGTGCTGCGTATCTACAGCAGCGATGGCGGGTTTATACTCGGCAGCTTCCCCACTTCCCTCGCTGGTGCTGTTACAACGACTCCGGCGGTGGGTGATGTGGATCACGACGGATTTATCGATATAGTGTTCGGCACCGAGGAACGCACGATGTTCGCAATTACCACTAACCAGCCCGTTCCCGGCTCAGCGTCACTACTTCCATGGCCAAGATTCCACAGGAACCAGTTGAACCAGGGTAACCTGGGTGCTTCGCTGGTACCCCAGTGGTAAAGATATTTCGTAAACGGTATCGCTTCTCCAAATGGCAGCACGGCGGGCAAATTAGCCCGCCGTCTTTCTTTTTTTGTAGAGCCCAATATTTTTATAGAGCAGAATATTTTTGTAGAGCAGAATATTTTTGTAGAGCGGAATAACCGGGGCAGATGTAAGCATCCGGGTGGCACTGACAAGCGTCAACAGGAATTCGCTATCCCAACAGAGGTCTCGAAGCTTGTCAGTGTCTTTGTCCGCTCTCTTATATGAGCATCCGGGTGCCACGCCCAGTCCGAGTCTTCGAGGATGGGCGTGCCTTCCCCCTCCCTCAAGTGAGCATCCGGGTGCCGCCTCCAAACGAGTGTTCGAGGGTTGTAGGTGGCGGGATTGAATCTTTCCTCCGGAGGTGTTTCTCCCTGACGGTCGTG
>CBDVBS010000476.1:0-3217 GCA_965372275.1 uncultured bacterium
AAACATAGTAGCATATATTTATCCGCTGAAATTCCCACTTTCCCGACAGCCTGTTAAGTGTGCGCTAATCTCCAAGTTAAGCCACTCATCGCACACTGAAGTGTGCGGCACCCGGCTTATGAAAATATATTTGCCAAGTAGAACTGGTCTTACAACTTCAATAGCAATATATCGGTTTAGCCATCGAAAAAACCAACCTTTACGGTTGGCTTTAAATTACACGTCCATTTATCCCCGGTTTATTTTAGCCATGGATTTTGTACAAACCCTTTGAGACTTTCTTGTAACGCTGGTCCTTGTTGAGTATCTGGTGTACCGCGTGGCTTGCATTCTTGCCGCCGAAAGTTGGATATTTGACCTTCATCGCTTTCACAAGGTGGCTGAAACGGAGATCCTTGCCCATTGTCCCGGCGACCTTGAATACCTTGTCCTTATTGGACATGGCGGTGCGTCCGCGTTTTTTCTTCGGTGGCCTTCCACGGCGAACAACCATCTTCTTAGCCCTTTTCCCAGCCGTTGGCTTCCTTCCCCTGCGGGTAACCTTGAATTTTGACATCCCCTTTAATGCTTTCAACAAGGCCTGTTTCTCTTTCAATTCAATCCCAAGCCTTACGATTTCCTTCTCAAGATCCTTAGATAATTTTGAGATTTTCCCTGCAAATGTCTCAGCCATATTATCCACTCCATTAAATTAGTTTAAGCTACTTCGGATTATACACACATTAAAGGAAATTTCAACATTGCATCTGATACTTTAGTAATTTAAAAATAGAGTATATACACAATTTCTTGCTTGATGATTATTTCGTATGACTATGGCAACAGGAAAATCTTATTCTACAGTTACACTTTTGGCCAGGTTCCTCGGCTGATCGACATCACATCCACGCCATACCGCAATGTGGTAGGCAATAAGCTGTAGTGGGATTGTCAGCAGTATCGGCATCAACTCTTCGGGTGCGTGCGGGACAAAGAATACATGGTCGATTTTAGCGTCCAGTATCGAATCCCCATTCTCGCAGATGATAATAACTTCACCGTCCCTTGCCTTCACTTCCATGATGTTGGATATCATCTTGTCGTAGTATGCATTACGGCTGCATAGTGCCACTGTCGGCATGTTTTCATCAATTAAAGCGATGGGGCCATGTTTCATTTCACCGGCGGGATATCCCTCGGCATGTATATAGCTTATTTCTTTAAGTTTCAGGGCTCCTTCCAATGCAATGGGATAGTTGATACCGCGTCCGAGATAGAGGAAATCCTGGCGGTTCACATACGGTTTACTGAGTTCTTTTATCTCCTCTTCGCGATCGAGGATCTCCTTGACCTTCTGCGGTATTTCGAGAAGCAGCTTCATAAGCTCCCGGGCTTTGTCGGAACTCATCGAGTCCCTTGAACGGGCGATCCTGATCGCCAGCAGAAACAGGCAGGCTATCTGGGTCGTGAATGCCTTTGTGCTTGCCACGCCGATTTCCGGGCCCGCATGGGTGTAAATAACTCCGTCGGATTCCCTTGCCACGGTGGAGCCGACCACGTTCACAACACTGACGATCTTGCATCCCTTCGCCTTCGCGTCGCGAAGTCCCGCCAGCGTGTCGGCGGTTTCACCCGACTGGCTTACCGCAACGAACATATCCCGCGGACCGATCTTCGGATCGCGGTAACGGAATTCACTGGCATAATCGACCTCGGCATGCAGATCGGTGAAACGCTCTATAAGGAATTTGCCCACTAAACAGGCGTGCCATGCGGTGCCGCAGGCGACGAGGTAGATGTTCTTGATTTCGCGGAAGTAATCCGGGCCGAGATCATCGAGTTCCTTGAGGAAAACATCGCCGTTTTCGAAGTCGAGCCTGCCACGGATGGCATCCCTCAGTGCGCGGGGTTGGTCGTGAATCTCCTTCAGCATGTAGTGCTTGTAACCACCCTTCTGTGCGGTGATGGGGTCCCAGGTGATGCGATGCTTCTCCTTCTCGATCTTTTCACCGTCGAATGTCTCGAACGATATGCCCTCCCGCTCGACGATTACAGTTTCGCCGTCCTCGACGAAATACACATCCTTGGTATGCTGGAGTATCGCGGTGAGGTCCGATGCAAGGATATTTCCGTGCTCCGCAGGTGCAACGATCAGCGGGGGGCCGTCGCGAAGACCGATGATCTTCTCTTCGTCGATGCAGTACAGTCCGATGGCGAATGCACCCTTGAGACGCTTCGCCGCGGCCTGTGCGGCTTTGACGATGTCGCCCGAGTAATTATCCTCGACGAGGTGGGCTATCGTTTCGGTATCCGTTTCTGATGCGAATTTGTATCCTTTTTTCTTGAGCTCATCCTTCAACTCGAGGAAATTCTCGATGATGCCGTTATGCACGACCACAATGCGCCCGTTAGCCGAACGATGCGGGTGCGCATTCTCCTCGGACGGGCGCCCGTGGGTTGCCCAGCGGGTATGCCCCAATCCGAACGTCGAGGAGAATTTCTCACCGGCCAGTTTCTTTTCAAGTTCGATTATTTTTCCCTGGTTACGGCGGAGAATGATCTCACCGTTTTGGACCAGTGCTATCCCGGCGGAGTCGTATCCCCTGTATTCCATGCGTCTCAACCCGTCAACGAGTATCTCCGCCGCGAGCTTCGAGCCTAAGTATCCGATGATCCCACACATTTATTGAATACCTCCTTGGTCAGTAGGGCGCAAATCCTCTTTCCCCGGGAAGGCTTTCATATCAAGTGCCATAATTCTATGGGATGAATTGATGCAGGGCAATGTCATAGTGTCATGTGCCTGTCCGGTATTTATTTCCCCACCCCGATCTCCCTCGCCGCAATCGCCTGGTAGAGATGAATGTTGGTATAAACATGCTTGACGAAATTACGCGTTTCCGATGCCGGTATGGATTCTATGAAGAGGTCAAAGTCCCCCTTGAAATAGCGGTTCTTCCATGAACGGGCGTTGCCGGGACCGCCGTTATAGGCGATGAGCGTCATCTTCAGGTCGCCGTTGAACATATCCCGGAGGTAATCGAAATAATATGTACCGTAATCGATATTCACGTCAATATCATACAGCTTCTCTATGTCGAATGTAGATAATCCCTTCAGGTGCGCGATGTACCTGCCGGTGTCAGGCATGATCTGCATAAGCCCGATAGCATCGGCGTGACTTACAACTTTCTCCTGGAATGTCGATTCCTGGAGGATCACACCGTTAACCCACGAC
>CBDVBS010000477.1:0-3210 GCA_965372275.1 uncultured bacterium
ACCTTCGAAGACTCGGTTGTAGGCGGCACCCAGACTTGAGACAGAAATATTTATGCAACGTTAGGGTGAAGTGTGCGACACCCGATTCAATCAGTAGTTCTTAAAGAGAATTGGTCTTATACCGAACTTGCCACCGCGTCGAATGTTTTCTGGAACAGCGGCTTGTTCAGTGGTTTCTGCACGAATGCATCGGCGATATCCAGGGCACTTTCGATATCGGCCGATGTTGTCTCGCCAACCACCAGTATAACGGGAACACTCGCGCCCTCGATGGGGAATCCCTTCACCCTGTTGGCGAAATCGAGCACGCGGTCCTGGTCGGCATCGATGATAACCACCTGGCGTTTCTTGGTTTCATAGAGCTTCTTGATCTGCTCCCACGCCAATTTCTGGTCCGGCAGATTGTTGATCAGGTAATCCTTCGGTTTGCGTTTCTCATCGAGGTAGTTATTGCGGAAGAAATCGGTGATCGTGCTTCTCGATTCGCAGATTATCACGTTTAGCGGCTCGCCCATGCCGATTGCATATTTAACGGCCTCATCGTAGGTGTTGAACGTGCTGAATATCTTGGCCTTCTCGAACGTCGCCTTGAAGGATGGGCTCTTGAATCCGTAGAACAGCACCTGCCCGCCAATTGTTTCCATTGCATGGATTGCCGGGGCGATGGTGCCGAGTCCCAGTGAGTTTATGAGGTCAATGCCGCTCATATCGCACACGATCTTCCTGAAACCGACATTGATATCGTGCATGATCTTCGTGCGAAGCAGGATCGCCTCGAACTGGTCAAGATTTCCCTCGATAGTGAAATGGCGGATGCCGCCCTGTGTTTCGGTATCTATTTTCATTTAACTGCTCCCTCCAATTGTGTCAAGTTTCTTGTGAACCGTAACCCGGTTGCCCTTTTCGTTGAATTCGATCTCGTCGGCAATCCCCTTCACGAGATATAACCCCCGACCTCTTTCACCGTACATCCTGTCCGGGTCGAGGAGAAAATCAATTTTCGATATATCGAAACCTTCCCCTTCGTCCTCCACGTATAATGATATCTCCCCTTTCCCCATGCTTATTCCCACATCGATACGCTTGCCGGCGTCCTCATTGTTGCCGTGCTGGAACGCGTTGGCGAACAGCTCCTGGAACATGAGATTCATGTCGCTGATGATTTCGTTGGGAACGTCTTCTCCCCGCATATATTCCACGAGGGCTTCGGCCATTGCATCCTTGCCTGTTTCGGGGAATGATACATTATGCCATGGGAATTTTTCAACGCGCAGTACGCAGAAGAGTATGTCGTCGCGAAACGAATCGGTCTCGTCGAGACCCGAAAATTCCAGGAGGTCCTTTTTGAATGCGGCGATGAATTCATCCGGGGGAAGCTCGTGGAATCTTGCTATCGTTTCCTTGACGCGGCCGGTATCATACTCTTCGCCCTCACGATTGCGCTGCTCGATGAGTCCATCGGTGTAGAAGAATACCAGGTCGCCCTCGCGCAGGTCGATAACCATCTCCTCGAACACGGCGTCCGCATCAAACCCGATGATCGGGTTTGCGATCGGCATCTCGAACACGTCGCCCTGTATATCCCTCCACATCAACGGCGGCGGATGCCCGCAGTTCACGAGATGCAGTGTCAGATCGTCGGTGTCGATGCGTCCCATTATCGCGGTAGTAAGCTGGTAGGCGTCATCGAGCCTGGAAGGGTCTGTGATCTCGAGACGGTTGATCGTTCGCGCTACTACTGTCACATCATCATTTTCGCTCATCGCGGCCCGGAACAATGAATGGAAGCTCATCATCTTCAGCGATGCCGGTATCCCTTTACCCATTATATCTCCGAACAGCAGGGCCAATTTCTTTCCGCCGATGGGGAATATATCGAAGAAGTCACCGGACAGTTCTTCGAAGGGGATGAATCCGGTCGAGACCCGGAGGTTGCGATGCGTGAAGCTCATGGGGATTATAGCCTGCTGCACTACACGCGCCATCTCGAGGCTCTTCCGCTTTTCGGCGAGTTCGGCTTCACGCTCGGCGTACATCGTTTTGAGGTGGCGGTTCATGCGCACGAATTCCTTCTGACTCCGATCGAGTTCCTTAACCATTGCATTGAACGCGACCGCTAAGGAGGTGAATTCATTATCCCCCTTGAGTTCAATCTCCATGTCGAGGTTGCCGTCTTTTACTTCGTCGAAGGCTTCGTTCAAGGTGCCGAGCGGCTTTATGAAGCTGTTATACAAAGTAACAAAAACCATCATCAGCACGATTATGAAGAATATGAATCCCGCCTGGTAATATCCCTTGATGGTTGCCGATGCGCTCACGAGCGATGAGCGCAACCCGGGATCTTTTTCATTATCAAGGGAGACGATCTCCCCCATATTCGTGATGTGAGAAAGCAACTCACTGAATTCATCGAGGTTCAATTCGTCTTCCGTATCGAGGAGCTTGTCGAGCAGCGGTTCCGCCGCGGTCCAGTTTTCCTTGAGATTGATAACGCCCCTGGTGATCTCATTTCCCCTGCGTTTCAGGATGATAAACTTGTAGGGGGGATGTCCGTCCTTGAACCAGTTAACAAGCCTGTCCAGGTTTTCCTTTGTGTCCTCAATCCTCGATAAAACCTCGTTGTTGAAACTCTCATCGGCCTGGCTGAGTTTGGAATCGGCCGCGCGTGAAATGAGAACCATCGCGACTTCCGTCTCGGATTTAAGCAGCGTGGTCTCTTCGTGAACCATGCGCAGGTCGGTCTTAAGGAGCATATAGTCCTTGAGTTCGCCGAGCAATGCCTGGTAAACGATAACGATGCCCCATACGAATATGAGGATATAGACGAACGACCAGAACAGCTTGTTCTTTACGGAATGTGTCAGGATTCCAGCTTTACGTGAACTTCCCTCCATAGGTGCCAATTCTATACGACTAATGGGGGAGTGGCAAAAGAAAAACCCCCGGTTGGGGGAACTTCCGCGAATAAATGGCGGAGGACGGGATCGAACCGTCGACTCCACGGGTATGAGCCGTGTGCTCTAACCAGCTGAGCTACTCCGCCGCAAAAGGCAGTGCAGTATATCATGATTATAATCGTACCTGTCAATGAGTCTTTGGACAATATTGGACACGCCGGGATATATGCAAGTTCATTATTTCCATGGGTGTGTCTTTGTCATTGCCCCATCCGTGTGCCACCGCTACTACGCGTCTTCGCGGATAGCGGTG
>CBDVBS010000478.1:0-3203 GCA_965372275.1 uncultured bacterium
CCGAACGGTACGCGTGAGCCAGATATATTCATCGTGGCTGATCGTCGGACATTCGCCCGTGGTGCCGGCGATAAGTATGGTGTCGGTGCCGTTATCTTCGAGATGACGTATGAGGTTGACTAACCTGGATTCCGAGATGCGTCCCGTCTCTTCGAACGGAGTGACCATCGCGGTTATTACAGGGCCGAAACGTGTCATGTCGAACCTCCCCTGGATTCTGTCGGGCATTTTATCATATTAATATATGAATTACCCATTAATCGGCGATGTCACACTCCTGGTGCCTTCCTGGTGCCACGGATAAGCGAGTCTCCGAGCTTACCCGTGCCTTCATATTGTCCACTCCCTTACGGTCGTGGCTCGGATGCATTCTATGTGCAGGCGGGACGCCTACGCTACAACAGTCCGGGTGGCACTGACAAGCGTCAACGAAGACTAAATATCCCAACAAAAGTCTCGAAGTTTGTCAGTGTCTTCATCACTTCTTTTTTCCACGCCCGTGACATCCTTCACGCAGGATGCATCCATTTCTTAATCTTACTTAACGGGCTTTTATATTTTGTAAATACAGGAAAGGAAAATTATCGTTTGATCCAATTTTACTGTATAATCGTCAACCCCGGTGCCGGGTTGGCAGGATAAGGCAAGGAATATAGAGCCTTATCCGGCTACGTGGGATCGACTGGTGGTATGGCGGCTGGAAACATTTAATGTAATTTAATAGATATTAATATGGCTCAATATGTATCCATGCGGCTGATTTTGGCCGTTGAATCTAAGGCTGGTGATTCCCGATGAGATTCCGGGTCCCGCGCGCGGCGTTGGTGTTCATCGTAGCGCTTATTCTGCTTTCCCTCAGCATGTCCGTATCGATCGCGGAAGAGGGCAAAGCAGTCAAACTCGAATTCGTGCCCATCTACAACCTGGGCCCCGAAGAGGCGATTGAGAGATGCTATTCGAATCTCGAACAGCTCGGGATTGACCGAAGTCTTGTAACCATCACGACGCTTGATAGCGTGCAGAAAAAGATCGCGGTCCAGTCAACCCAGGATATCATTGATATCGTCAAGCAGATAATGAACACCATCGACCCGCCGCCTCCACCACCGCAGCAGAAACCGCAGGTGAAAGAGATCCTCGAAACCCTCACGGTACATAACCTCAGCCCGGCGGAGCTGGGATATAAACTCGACGAAGTAATGGTCACGTTCATGAATTTCACGCGCCTCGAGCCTGGCGCGGAGAATTTTTTCATCTATGCGAGGGATGATGAAGGCACCAACAGTGTCACTTTCTATATTCCAAACATCGACGAAGTCAACCAGATTTTCTTCGAGCGTAAGCAGGGATATATAGGTTACCAGGTGTACATACGCGCCACCGATCGCGAGAAGGCTTTTGTCGACCAGATTAAAGGTATTGTCAGCACTATCGATATGCCGTTGGCGGGTAAGGAATATAAATCGATCCAGATTTACTATGTGGAAGTCGCCGAGGCGATCAATTCACTGAAGGCCCTCGGATATCATGCAATTAATACGTCAACCGAAGCCGGCAATATTGATGAAGCGATAAGTAAAGGGGCCAGCCCGGTCATCTATTCCGCGCCCACAGTCAAGGTACAGGGGGTGCAGTTAAGCACCAATTTCGGCAGCGGTTCATCGAAGGATATCCGTGGCGCGCAATTCACAACGGTTCAGATGCGCGAGCCGGTGGCGACATCGGATTTCCACAAGCTTATCGTTTACGGCTCGGCAGAGGAGATCGCCGCGGTTGAGGAATTCATCGCGCTTATTGATGTTCCCGCGCGCCAGATAATGATCGAGGCGCATATTATAGAGATCAATGTTGACGATCTCAAAGACCTTGGCCTGAAGGAAGTCGAGGGCATTGACGACCTGCTTTCCGGCAACGTTTCGAGCCTGTTCCCGGGCGAGGGTACGGCCAGTAGCAGCAGTAATATATTCAAGTATGATGATGATTCACAGCCCGGCGGCAGCTTCAGCGCCGCCATCCAGACTCTTATTCAGGATGGGAAGGCGACCATCAAGGCCAGGCCGAAAGTCGTAACGGTTGACGGCAGGCAGGCGATCATTTCAATCGGCCGGCAGGTTCCGGTCATACAGGAAACGCAGCTTTCGAACGACCGTTCGATTTTCGAGATAAACTTCGTACCCGTGGGTATAACCCTGAACATCAAGCCTCGTATCGGAGCGGGTGGCCGGGAAATCCAGATGCAGGTTGATGCCGTTGTATCGAACGTAGAGACGATAAACAATGTAATCGCCGATGCATCCCTGCGCGCGCCCGAGCTGAACACGCGCGAGGTGCACACCATCGTGCGTATACCGAACCATCAGTCATTGATCTTAGGAGGGCTGATAAGTACCGAAACCGAGCGGCGCACGTTCAAGGTTCCCCTCCTGGGTGATCTACCGTTAATCGGGGGGCTATTCCGCCGCTCGAAGACAGGTGAAACGCGCACGGAGATTATCATCATCATCACGCCGCACATCGCGGAGGAAATAGAGCAGCGACCGTACGAAGATGAAGAGAACCCCTATCTTGTTGACGATATAAATTTCACGCCTGTCGGTACGGATATCCTTGATGAACTTGAAAACATCATGCTGCCGTCAACTTACATAATTAAACAGACGGATATCGAGGGTATGGACCTGAGTACGCTCGAGCCGCTTGTTGCGCGTGAGGATATTGTCAAGTATTCCTCCGACGACCCGCTGCTGCTGACATTGCGCAACATCGTGCGCAAAGTGAACCTCGTCAAACGGCTCAGGATGCTGGAAGTATCGTTACCGGCCGGGATGGATGATGAACTCGCAATATACAACGCCGAGGCGTTTTTGGTTGCATTCCTCGAAGAGTCGAATAAACTGACGATCGATGAGCTTATTCCCGGAAGGCAGATTGTCATTCCATCCAACCCGAAACCCGAAGAGGGATTTGAGTCATCCACACCGTTATGGAACTCGATCAATTTCATGCAGTTGACACAGCGTTACGGTCCGATGCAGGAAGTGGTACGCTCGCTCATGATCCTCGACGGCAAACAGCCGCCCGAAAAGATCGAAACATCCGAACCTCAGCCCGAACCTGAAGCGGTTGAACCATGGGACGTGGAAGTTGAAGAACCGGATGGAGATATGATTCGGTACGGCCCCTACAAGATCGGGCTCGAAGCC
>CBDVBS010000479.1:0-3194 GCA_965372275.1 uncultured bacterium
CAAGGCTTACGGTCTGCATGATGCTGATGATGTCATGGAAACCGTCCGGACGCAGGGGGAACACCTTGAGATAGAGATTCAGTTTCGCGAATGTCTTAACCTTCAATATCAATCCCCAAGTGCACAAGCACAACTCCGATTGCAAGCATCAACCCGGGTTTATGATATAATGCCCGGATAGTACTAACTAAAAATGTAACACACCCGTGCCCTTGTCCACAAGGGGCATGAGAAGCGATGTCGAGAATGTTACCCGAAGTAAACGCCTATTTAATGGATATTTTCAATGCGCGGAGTGATACATCTCCAGCGCAGGGTTTCGTCTTCTTTTTAGCATTGGCCACGCCCATCGCGTTGGCGATGTTAGCATATGTGATTCGCGGGATACTGAACCTGACAATCTGGTACAACCCC
Source organism: uncultured bacterium (assembly GCA_965372275.1). GTDB lineage: Bacteria > JAJVIF01 > JAJVIF01 > JAPKYR01 > CAZSPL01 > CBDVBS01. Next base: position 415 of record CBDVBS010000479.1, read on the forward strand.
AATAGACGGCCCGCATACATCGATCCATTTTTCTACGTCGCGATCGTCCTGGTTCTCATATGGATATTTAATGGTTTCTTCACTATCATATGCGAAGTACGTGACTACCTGAGCCATCACCCCAAGGCTTCATCCTGGTATGGCAACCAGGCATTTGACGCCGATTTCGTCCGTTACGGCATCACATCACTGTTAATATTCGTGGCCGGTGCGATTTCACTGTTTTTCATGGAGCGACGGGAGAAATTCCTCGGCGCGGTGCCGTTCTACACTATCTGCATCTTCCTCGTCGTCACGCCGATATTCTACAACGTCCAGTTCGAACGCGAAGGACTTCTGCCGAAAGAGGCGGGGGGATTTATTCTCGGGCTTCAGCTCATATGTTTCTTCGGATTACACTGGGCGTTGAACCGGAAATTCATACCGATCAAATCGATGATCCTTCTCCCCCTCGGGCTGTTCATGGCGTGGTGCATGATCGGGTTCTTCATCTTCCCGCACCAACTTTCCGCAATTAAGAACCTCAAGCAGTTGATGACATTCGCGGCGATATTTTTCAGCATCGTCTATTTCGTCAAATCCGAGAAACACCTTCGTATCCTTGTATGGGTAGCGATAATCGCGGCGAACATCTCGGTTGCATGGGGATTGATGCGGTTCTTCGGGTTCAACCTGTTCGGCCTGCCGGATTCATATTTCCAGGAACCGAAGGCGGGGAAGAGTTTCCTGCTTGCGGGATTCTTCGCCAATCCTAACTACTTCGCGGAGTACTTGGCGGTTATCATACTTATGTGCGTCGGGATGGCACTCTTCACCAAGAACCAGCTTGCCAAGATGATCCTGTTCATAATCGCGGGCGTTGATATATTCCACCTGATGATGACCTACACGCGCGCCGCATGGGTGGGCGTCGGGCTTGGCGCGATAGCCGCGGAGCTGCTTTTCCTAATCTATATAATAAGGATGAGACCGTTTGCATCACGTGATACGGCAACATTCAACACGAGGAAATTGCTCACGAATTTCTTGGCGGTGGTTGGCTCGATACGCGCGATGACAATGCTGCTGGCGTTCTACCTGATGTTCTCCAGGGGGTTGTTCAACGGACTCGTGATAGGCGCGCAGTTTATCGGACTTCTAATATTGGCTCTTGAAATATGGCTGCTCATACAGGGACTCAGGGGATTGAGAGCGGAAGGTACTGCGGGCAAACCGGGCTTGAATACCGGCCTTATCACTTCACCGGCCGCATCGGTGGGGATCACGCTTGTAGCCCTGCTTGTGATATTCGGGACATTCTACAATGTCACCAAAACCCTGGCTGAAAAGACACAGTCATATCCACATGCTATTTCTCCCGCCGAGCGCGCCGCATCATTGGCGGACATCAAGGGTGATGAGACATTCCGCAACCGCCTTAATATGTGGAAAGTCGGATGGGTGATGACAAAAGACCGTCCGATATTCGGCGGCGGCCTCGGCGCATATGAGATCGAGTACCTTGAATACCAGGACAAGATAGTCAGCAGTTATTCATTCGATGATTTTTCAAAGTGGTTTCACAACACGATACCCACTTTCCGCGCGCATAACGATCACATACAGACGATAACCGAGCTGGGATTCCTCGGCTTCGGATTGTGGGCATGGTTCTGGGTAGCGGTATTCCTTACGGCATGGCGCGGGTTCGCGTACGCTCCCAATTTTGGCGAGAGATTCCTGATATTGGCGATATTCGCATCGTTAGTCAGCATAAATGTCTCGGCGATGTTCTCATTCCCCTTCCACAAGATCCAGACGGGCGGGCTGGTATTTATGCTTATCGGGATGCTCGCATTCCTCAGGCACCGGCAGATGCAGGCCGGGGCGGTTCTGTCGGAAACGGCAAAACCGGTCCAGTCACCAAAGCAGGGCAAGGGTAAAGCATCCTCGACAGCTAAGAAAGCCAAGGTCATAAAGGATGCGGAACCGGACATCGGGGAATATGAATACTGCACTTCACAATCAGCGAATTCCATACCCGTCAGGATACTTAAATGGATCGCATTCGTGGTAATACTGCTTGGCGTAACGATCGGGATGTATTCGCAGATACAGCATTTCCGTTCAAACACCTTCTTCTCATGGGGCAGCCGGTTTATATCGGCGAAGTATAACGACTACAACTCGGCACGGGATTACTGGTTCAAGCGGGCGACCGAGACTAATCCATCGAACGGGCGCGCCGAATTCTTCTGGGGATGGGCGACATCGAAGACACAGGAATATTCAACCGGCGTGGAACTTCTCAAGCACGCGCAGCGTCTGTATCCCCAGACAGACACGCACTACACCCTCGGACTCACATATACATGGTGGGGGAATAAACTGATGGCCGAGGGGAATGATGTCGAGGCTAAGGAAAAATTCGACTTGGCCATCGACGCGCTGAAAACAGCATCCCAGAGGCTTCCGACGCGGCTTGAATATTACACGGAACTTGTGAAGCTGCTCAACAGAACTGCCCGGTTTGATGAAGCGGCGAAGTACAGCGAACGGGCTATTATCGTCTATGAGTGGGTCAACGAGGCCCAGAATGTTGAATATATGTTCTACCTGTGGCGCGGGCAGGCGCTCATCGCCCAGGATAAACTCGAAGAAGCGATTGAAGTCCTTCATGAAGCCACCGGCCTGGTCTATGATAAACAGAAGATAAGTAAGAGAGTGAAGGGCGCCAGGCCTGTACCATTGGCAGATCAACCGCAAGCATACCTGCTGCTGGGTCAGGCATACGAGAAGAA
>CBDVBS010000480.1:0-3146 GCA_965372275.1 uncultured bacterium
AGCGTTTATAGTTTGTGTGCCACCGCTACTACGAGTCTTCGAGGATAGCGGTGTCCTATATAGCACGGGCAAGCTCGAAGATTCGCTTGCCCGTGGCACACAAGCGTAGCACCCGGAAGATCTGTATCCGAACCACGACCATGCCTGTCCGATGCAACCGAGCCACAACTGTCAGGGAGTGGACAATCCGAACCTGGTGATGGTGGGAGTGGACACATGAAATGTTTCGGCAACAAGTTACCGAAACACCGAATGGGATTCGTGGGTTACGGATTGAACACAGACAAGCGTTTATAGTTTGTGTGCCACCGCTACTACGAGTCTTCGAGGATAGCGGTGTCTGCGAGAGCACGGGCAAGCTCGAAGATTCGCTTGTCCGTGGCACCAGACGTTTGTTGTGGAAGGAATGGAGAGCACGCCCATCCTCGAAGACTCGGAGTGGGCGTGGCACCCGGACACCAGGCACCCGGAGTTGATGTGACTACATCCCATATGTCCCGGAATCTTTCATCTCAAGCCAGTTTGAGCCGACTTTCAGGTTCAGGACAAGGGGGATCTTGAGTTTGACGACTGTCGTCATCGTGTTGCCGATTACCTCAGCGATCTCATCGAGTTCCTTCTCCGGGACATCGAAGACAAGCTCGTCATGCACCTGCAAAAGCATCTTCGTTTCGAAGCCCTTCTCCGCGAGCACCTTGTCAACCGCGACCATCGCGACCTTCACGATATCAGCGGCGGTTCCCTGCAACGGCATATTCACCGCGGCACGTTCGGCGGCCTGACGTTTCAAAGCATTGCCTGAATTCAGATCGGTATAAGCCTTTCTGCGTCCGAACATGGTTCTGACATATCCATCCTCGCGCGCATTATTGAGCAGTTCATCCATCCACGGTTTGACCATCGGGTAACGCGCGAAGAATCGATCGAGATATGCTGAGCATTCGGCGCGTGATGCGTGCAGCTCATCGGTGAGTCCATGGGCGGTCATGCCATAAACGATGCCGAAATTGATTACCTTCGCCTGCCTTCGCATCTCGGGGGTCACATCATCCGGGCCGACTTCGAAGACCTCCATCGCCGTGCGACGGTGAATATCCTCGCCGTCGATGAATGCCTGCATGAGCGTTTCATCACCGGTGAAATGAGCGAGCAGGCGAAGCTCGATCTGTGAATAATCCCCCGACAGTAATTGCCATCCCTTTTCCTTTGCCGCGAAAGCCCTGCGAACTTTCCGTCCGATCTCGGTGCGTATCGGGATATTCTGCAGGTTTGGATTGGATGAGGATAGACGTCCGGTGGATGTGATGGTCTGGTTATATGATGTATGCACGCGCCCGTCAGATGCGATGAGTTCCTTCAACGCGTCGGTATATGTGCTGCGAAGCTTGGCGAGTGTGCGGTATTCGAGGATCATCACGGCGACGGGGAACTTGTCCTTCAGTTTGTTGAGCACTTCCGCGTCGGTGCTTCGCGCCCGGATTTTTGGGAGTTTCATCTCATCGAAGAGAATTTCCGCGAGTTGCGTCGGGCTGTTGAGATTTATCTGATGCGGTAGAATTTTGAAGATATCATTTTCTTTCTTATCAATCAGGTCTTCGAGTTCTTTGCTGAGTGAATCGAGTGCGTCGCCGTCGAGCCTGATACCTTCGTCCTCCATTTTCGCGAGGATGATCTCCACCGGGAGTTCGATATCGTAGAATAATTCATCCAGCCCTTCATCCTTGATTCGCGGACGGAAAAGTTTCGTGAGTTCGAAGCACGCCGCGGCGTCGGCACAGGCATACGGAGCCACCTTCTCGATGGGCACGACATCCATTGTAATCTGCTTCGAGCCGCTACCGATAAGCTCTTTGATGGGGGTCATATCCCAATTGAGATGCTTAGCCGCGAGATCCTTGAGACCATGCCGTTCGTCCGGGTCGAGCAGGTAGCTTGCGAGCATCGTGTCGAATGTGATGCCGTCCATCTCGATACCATGATTGTGGAAGACGAGATATTCATACTTCGCGTGCTGAATATATTTCCCGATCTTCGAGCTTGTCAGCAGCGGTTTCAACGCGCTCAGGACATCGTCCAGCGGAAGCTGCTTCGGCGGCGGGGTGGTTGGGATGAGTTCCAGGGTTTCGGATCCATGCCCGACGGGGATGTAGTATGCCTTCCCCGATTCATAGCAGACCGCGATACCTACCAGCCTTGCTTTTCGCGTATCGAGTGAGTCGGTCTCGACATCTATCGCAAATGCCCCTGCGTTCTTCAGTTCCTTGATGAGTTTTGCATACTGGGTCTCGGTATCTATCAGAACGCATTTGAGCGATTCTATGGATGCATTCTTGTCGTCCTTCTCCGTCTTTTCAATTTTGACTTCTGAGAGGTCTAAATTCATACGTTCCGCCAACCTGCGGAAACCGAGTTTCTTGAACCATTCAGCGGCTGCCTGTTTATCGACTTCATGCAGGTGGAATTTCTCGATATCGAAATCCAGCTTGAGGTTGGTTCGTATTGTAGCGAGGTCCTTGCTGAGTTCGCCGATCTCTTTGCCGGCTTCGAGTTTTTTACGCAGCGATTCGGGTTCGATCTCATTGAGGTGCTTGTATATCTCTTCCAGCGTGGGGTACAAAGCGAGCAGCTTCTCGGCAGTCTTTTTACCGACGCCCTTTACACCGGGTATGTTGTCCGATGAATCGCCGACGAGGGCCTTGTAGTCGATGACATTTATCGGTTCATGTATCGGGAATTTCTTCACCACTTCCTTCGGCCCGAGTACTTCAAGTTCCGATGTGCCTTTGACATTACGCCAGATAACGATATTCTCATCGGCGAGCTGCATCATGTCGGAATCACTGGTGACGACCTTTATTTGCCAGCCCTGTTCCCCGTACTTCTTTCCAATGGTGCCGATAACATCGTCCGCTTCATACCCCTCGAATTCCGTCCACGGAATCCGCAGCGCGTCGAGTATCGGGCGAAGGATCTTCAATTGGTCGATAAGGTCTTCGGGTGTTTTTTCGCGTTGCGCTTTGTATTCGGGATATATCTCTTCGCGGAATGTCGGTCCGTGAAAATCAAGGGCGACCATGAGGTAGTCGGGTTTCTTCTGCTGCACGAGAGCGATGAGCATATTGAGGAATCCGTACAACGCCCCTGTC
>CBDVBS010000481.1:0-3145 GCA_965372275.1 uncultured bacterium
AAAATGAATGAACCTGAAATCCCAACAATACCCCACCTTTTTCAACAGGCCCAGGCTGTCCGCGCCCCCAGGTGGGAGTGGACAATGATGGTGATTGTATGAGAAGGAAATTTTTGCACATTTCATTAGTAACGTTCCTGTTCTCCATCTTTATAGTACCGGTAATATTCGCCGCCCAGATCGAGGATATTTCCGGTGAGACGAAAGAGGAGCGGGTAGAGCGGTTGTTCTACTACATATACCAATGGAGCCGGGAATATGAAGAGTTGGAAGGCCCGGCGATTGAGGAATTACGTTCGATGGGCGTCGAATCAATCGAAATACTCCTGCCGCATCTTGAGTCGAAGGATATCCGTCAACGCGTGATGATGGAGAATCTTATCAATGGAGTTGGAGCCGATTGTACGCATGTGTTAGTTGAGGGGCTTTCATTTGATGAAGCACACGGGCGGCAACGGTCGGCGATATATTTGGGGAATGTCGGCGATGAATGCGCGGTTTCCCCGTTGATTGATTTGCTCGAACGGGAAGATGACTGGTATGTACTGTCGGGGGCTCTGACTGGTTTGGGAAATTTGGCGGCGCGTGATATCGATGTCCCGGCGCATCCGCTGGTGCCGTTTGCCACTCACGATTCGGAACCGGTGCGACGTGCCGCCGTTGTCGCGTTGGGACGTATCGGGAATGAAGATACGATCCCGGTGCTGCTCCATGCTTTCAATGATGAATTGTACTCGGTACGCTATCCCGCAGCCGAGGCCGTGGCATCGTTCGGTGATGCGGCGGTGGCGCTGTTGGTGGATGTACTCACCAATGGCCCGTTTGTTGAAAAGGCATTGGCTTGTTATGCATTGGGATTGACAGGGAGCGATGCGGCATACGAGCATCTTGAATCGGCGCTGACATTTTCGAATGCGACAGTTCGCGCATATGCGGTTGAGGGTTTCAGGAACCTGGGGGACGATCGTATCCGGATTACGTTGATTAGAATGAAACACCACGAATCCGACCCAGCGGTGCTCGGTGCAATCGAAGAAGCTTTGGAAGTTCTCTGAGAATCTTAGATTGATGGTAGAATGATGGGGAAGTAAGAACAGGAAGGGAAGTTGCCGGATGAGGATATTGCGCCCATGCGTCATTATAAAGTTCAGAGGGGGAATTATCTAAGGAGGAACCCTAATGCCTTGTTTACGCATCAGCATTACACTGGTTATCCTCCTCGCCGCGGTTGTTTCGATCAATTGCTCCAACGGGATTGTTCCGGCTACACCACCGAATTACCCGGATGTGCTTCAGGATGTCACCCCACCATGGCTTAATTTCAATCCGAAGAATGTATGCGTGGATGGTGATTATGTTTTCATCGCCGGGGGGATTTACGGGCTGCAGATATTCAACCAGTCTGTCCCGCTGCCTTTCTGGGTTAACTGGATTGAAGCCCCGGGTACATCCAATAGTGTGGCCGTAGGAGATGGCTATGCTTATGTTGTGGGTGGCGGAAAGATGCAAATCATCGACATCGCCCCGATGAGCTCCGTACATTTAGTAAGGACGATGGACATAGGACCTTATCCTCAGCACATAACTGTTGAAGGACGGTATGCATATGTCATCTGTACCGAATCAGGATTGCAGATAATTGACATCGGCGTCCACGGTTCGGAGCATATCGTGAATGCGATAACCACCCCCTGGCCTCCGTCTGATATTGTGGTGGATGGGGGATATGCATATATTGCCGACAATGAAGGTGGTTTGCTGATTCTCGATGTTGACCCGCCGGAAACCGCGTCAATTATTAAGGCTGTGAATACCACGAGTAGCGCCATAGCTTTAGATGTCCAGGACGGATATGCTTACATAGCTTCAAGATTTGATCGCCTTTATGTTATCGATATCGACCCGCCCGATTCAGCACATATTGTCCATCAATCCGAGGAGCGGGAATATTTTCTGGATTTAACAATAGCCGGGAATTACATTTATGCGATATACGATCATTATATTGTAGGCAAAGGCTTGCATGTGATCGATATCTCGCAACCTTCCTTACCCGTGGCGGTTTACAATATTGAGTTTGATGGATATCCTCGTCGTGTGACAGTGGAAGGGGCAAGGCTTTATATTGCTGATCCCGGGACGGGTATACGCATTTTCGACGCAAGTTCCCCGGAATCATCGGAATATATTTGCACCATCCGCCGTTCCCGGGTTGCCGATAGTATTGTTGCCAAAGATGGATATGTTTATATTGGCGGTTTGCAGATAATCGATGTTGACCCCCCCGAAGAGGCTAAGATCGTAACTACCTGCATCACCCCCGGTAGTGCGGGGGACGTGGCAGTGGACGGGTGCTATGCCTATGTTGCGGACGGGGCGAAGGGTTTGCAGATATTTGATATTTCCTCACCTGAGTCAGTCTCTTTTATAAAAAATATTCAGCTGTCCGGCCCGGTTTCCGAAGTTGAGGTTGAAAATGGTTATGCCTACACAGATGGTGGGGGTTTGTGGATAATCGATGTGAGCGTGCCGCAAAATGCGCGTTGGGTAAATACCGTGGGCGATTTATATAAAGCCTCCGATCTTGAGGTTAAAGGGGGGTATGCATATGTGGCGGTCCAACACCACTTCTGCGGAACAGGCGGAGTAAGCAATTCACTGAGAATCTACGACGTTGACCCACCAGAATCCGCGCATCTTGTCATCTCTGTTCCTGACGTGCATCCCGTAAAGGTCACCGTGGATAATGGCTATGCCTACATACCGCGAGGCTCAGCCGGCTTGCAGATTGTTGATGTTGATCCGCCGGAATCGGCGCATATTGCTAAGGATGTCGAGATCCCTGGAATGGCCTGGGATATCGAGGTGGTGGATGGTTTTGCATACCTGGTCGATTTAGAAGAGGGTATAAAAATCATCGATGTCAGTTCACCTGAGTCGGCACATCTTGTCGGTACCTATGAACTGCCGTATGGTTCCATAAGCATTGCCGTAGCGGACGGTTATGCATATGTTATGAATAGTAACTACGGTTTCAGAATCATCAAACTGTCATGGCATGATTGGGTTTGACAGGCTTTCATAATAGAGGGAGGAATAATGAAAAAGAACAATAACAATGGTTTTACGCTGGGTGAGTTATTAT
>CBDVBS010000482.1:0-3132 GCA_965372275.1 uncultured bacterium
GCCGATTTCGATACGCTTGGTCACGGCCAACGGCTGTAGCCCGATGCCGGTGCATTTCGTTACCGTGCGTTCCTTGTACCCCTCGGTCTCTTCGATATATTCGATCATATATGCAGTCTGGTCGCAGTATTCGATCTCCTTGATCCAGACATTGACCTCGCCAATCTCAGCGCCGCGGTCGAATACAGCGAACCCCTGCTTCTCCATGTCCGTCCATAGGACATTGGAGAAATCATAGTCGAGATGGACTTCACCTACAGCCGGTACGGATGATATGGCAAGAAACATCAAAAGGAATAACGGGAAAATCAGCCTGCGCATCTTTAACCTCCTCAAAATCCCCGCAAACGTCTGACCACGAAACAGGAACCCGGAATTCAATTTCACGGGCTATTATCCTTTATGAGTTAGATGAATCGAATGTCATCCAGGTTCTATAAATCAACTCGCACGGCAAATTATTTCTTCTTAGTGCCCCTGCGCTTTGGTTTCTTCTCGACAACCTTCGCGATTTTCTTCACATTACGGGTTGCCGCTTTTTTAACTTTACGCCCCCCGGCCTTCTTCCTCGCGGCTTTCGGCTTAGCTTTGGTTTTGACCTTCTTTTTCCTGGCAGCTTTGACAGTCACGGGCTTCTTGTCTGATCCGATCGCAATAGCTATCACTTCATTCAGGTCTTTAACAAAGTGAAAAGTCAGTTGATCTCTTACTTCCTTGGGGACATCATCGATTGCCGTCCTGTTCATATACGGCATGATAATTTCCATAAGACCGTATCTATACGCCGCCAGTATTTTTTCCTTCAATCCCCCAACCGGGAACACGCGTCCCTGGAGAGTGATCTCACCAGTCATCGCTAAATGATTCCGCACCTTCTTTCCGGTGAACAGGCTCACGATCGCCAACGCCATGGTGATTCCCGCCGACGGCCCGTCCTTCGGCGTCGCCCCGGCCGGAAGATGTACGTGCAGGTCAACATCTTCAAAGAAATCGTCCTTCAGCCCCAATTCCCTGCTGTTGGCGCGGACGTAGCTCAAGGCGGCCTGTGCGCTTTCCTGCATCACCTTGCCGACCTGTCCGGTGAGGATGAGTTTCCCGCTGCCCGGCATGTCGATACACTCCACCTGGAGTACATCGCCTCCGACCTCCGTCCAGGCCAGACCCGTTGCCACGCCTGGACGTGTGATCGTTATCGGTTCTTTCTCAATATAATCAGGATGTCCGAGCAATTCCTCGGCTTTCTTCTTATCAATTTTAAACGGCCCCTTCTCCCCTTCCGCCATTTTCACGGCGATCTTCCTCATCAGGTTGGCGATTGTCCTCTCAAGGCTGCGCACGCCGGCTTCGCGGGTATAACCCTGCGCCAGGAAAGTGAGGGTCGATTTGGGAAGCTTGACCTGTTTCCTGGTCATGCCATGGTTTTCAAGCTGTTTCGGGTACAGGTGCCTTGATGCAATCTCGACCTTTTCCCTGAGGGTATATGACGACAGATAAATGATCTCCATCCTGTCGCGCAACGGTGGCGGGATGGTATGAGGAAGGTTACCAGTCGCGACGAACATGACGTTGCTCAGATTAAACGGAACATCAAGATAGTGATCCGAGAAACTGAAGTTCTGCTCCGGGTCGAGGACTTCGAGCATCGCGGATGACGGGTCGCCGCGGAAGTCCGAACCAAGCTTGTCTATCTCATCGAGCATGAACACAGGATTATTACTGCCGGCATCCCTGATACCCTGGATGATCCTCCCGGGCAGGGCGCCGACGTAGGTCCGGCGATGCCCCCGAATCTCGGCTTCGTCGCGAACGCCGCCGAGGCTTATGCGGACGAAATTCTTGCCCAGCGCACGTGCCATCGATTTGCCGAGACTCGTCTTGCCGGTACCCGGAGGACCGACGAAGCAAAGAATCGGCCCGCGGGTGTCCCTGCGTATTTTCTTAACCGCCAGGTATTCAAGCAGGCGTTCCTTTATCTTCTCGAGACCGAAGTGGTCGTCATCAAGTACTTTCCGTGCATGAATTATATCGAGATTGTCCTCGGTGGAACGGGACCACGGCAGGTTGACCATCCAGTCGAGGTACGTGCGCACTACCGCACTTTCAGCGGAATCGGGATGCATCCTCTCAAGGCGGTCCACTTCCTTTAACGCCTTCTCTTTGACCTCGTCCGTCATCCCGGCCTTTTCGATCTTTTCCTTGTATTCTTCTATCTCCTGCCCGCGGTCATCGGTCTCACCGAGTTCGGTTTTGATCGCCTTCAACTGCTCCCGTAAAACATACTCGCGATGCGCCTTGCCCAGTTCCTGCTGAGCCTGGTTCTGTATCTTCGATGAGACGGAAAGGACTTCGAGTTCCTTCGTCAGGAAGGATACAACTTTCCGAAGTCTCTGCTCGATATCAGCGGTTTCGAGGACTTCCTGCTTCTCCGCCACGGATATGTCGAGGTTCGTTGTGATCATATCCGCTAACATACCCGGTTCCTCGATGCCTTCAGCGGCCATCATCATTTCCTGGCTGATGTTCTTGCCCAGCGACGCCGTCTTCTTGAACTGCTCTATGACGGTTTTCATCAGGGCTTCAACAATGATGGTTTTTTCTTTCGGCTCCGGGACTTCTTCAATCTCTCCCTGTAGATACGTATCGTTCTTCTTGTATTTCTTTATGCGCACTCTGGACAAGCCCTGGGCGAGAATCCGTACTTCGTTTTCCAGCCGGGCCATGCGGAGTATTATCGAAAGCGTCCCGATTTCGTAGAGATCATCGGGCACGGGACTCTCAACCGCGCTCTCCTTCTGTGTGACGAGCACGACCTTACGGTCGCCATCCAGTGCCGCATCGAGAGCCGCTACCGACCCCGCCCTGCCGACACTGATTGGCGCCACGAGGTATGGGAACACCACGAGATCCCGGAGGGGGATCACGGGACATTCCGGGGGTACTTCCATCATGTCCTCGTCGAGAGGACCCTGCTTTATCTCGTCAGTCAATTTGCTCTCCTAATTCTATCCATCTTTCCCAAACCAAGCATTATACTTGCGCTGGAAACGTGTTGCAACGAATCCGGGGTTAAGTCGGGAAAGAGACCGGCAAACCGGGGGCATGCTTCAGAAAGCCACGGCCCACGCAATGTGA
>CBDVBS010000483.1:0-3129 GCA_965372275.1 uncultured bacterium
CGGTGGCACGCGGCTCAGGGAATAATTTGAATCACCTACAACCATCGAAGACTCGGTTGTAGGCGGCACCCGGCTTAATGGAATGCACCGCTGTCCTCGAAGACTCGGATAGCGGTGGCACGCGGCTCAGGGAATAATTTGAATCACCTACAACCATCGAAGACTCGTTTGTAGGCGGCACCCGGGCGGTGGCACACGGCAGATAGGCATCCGAACCACGACCGTGAGGGAGTGGACATTTTGGAACACTGACAAGCTTCGAGACCTTTGTTGGGGTAGTGAGTTCTCATTAGCGCTTGTCAGTGGCACCCGGATAAGACACCGCTATGTCCGAAGACGGTCAGTAGCGGTGGCACACGGATGTGAACGATACTTGAAGTGGGCCAGTCTATTCCTCCTGTGGTGTTGCGCATCTATAATAATAGGGAATGTTGATATCGCGTATTCGGCATGAAACTTGTATTACAATAAGTGTCGATTGATGGTAGGGGGTAGGGGCCTCCCCAGGAGGTGACGTGAAATGATGAGAGTGTTCTTCCTCATCACGATGTTCAGCCTGATTCTGTTTGGTATTGGGTGTTCATCCGGTGGAAATGCTGTTCCTTTGATGCCGGAAGAGATCGCGACGGGCGTATCAGCAGACAGCCATATCCTCTGGGGGTTGTGGCAGTTTGTTGTTGATGCGGATGCGGGAAGTCTTGATGTCGTCCAATTACGCGATGCGGGTATGCATCTGAATGCATTGAAGTTTCTTGAGCCCCCGGTCAATCTGTATCTTGCATTGGAAGGGCCGCCGCAGATTTCGGGCGGGATACTCGATGTTGACGTGGGGCTGACGCATCCATTTTATGGACAGTCGATATATACCGGGTTTGATGTGTGCGGGATTTTCATGTGCCACGGTTCTGTGAGCGGGTTCAGTGATCCGGATATCATGATGCCCGGTGAGGGTGATACCAGGTTATTAAACGCCGATGGATACTCGCGCTGGTGGAATCCTGTTGAATATGAAACGGGCGTGACGGTCTTTGATTATATCGACGGGCTGTTGGGGACACCGGATGAAATTGCTGAATTCAATTGCACGATCAACGGGTATAAATATTTCAGCGATTCGCTTGGTATGAATGATGATCTGAACGGGCTTGATCCGGGCAATGAGTGGGGGATATTCGGTGCGGGCATGAAGAATGTCAGGCATTATACGATCGATCTCGGTGATAGTTTTGTTTTCAACTATGCTGTTGATGCGAACTGGCGTAAGCCGTCTGGAGAACCGCCATATGAAGCCCCGGACGATTTTCCACCGGGTGCGTGGAGACCGGAAGCATGGAATGTGAGTATTCAGGAACTTGAGAATACGCTCTGGTATAGCGGCTCGTTCAGCGGCGGCGACTTGAGCTTGCTTATTGATGTCTGGGATCATTTCGACGCGGGATTGAATACGGTGATTGTGGAATCGCCGGGGAATTTCGACGCTGAATTCTCTGATACACCGGTGGATGGCGGGTCGGGATACAGTACTTATCAGATTGACATCATTGACGCAACCCCTTTCTCCGGCTTCGTTGACGTGCTTGTCACCGTTGAAGCCACTTTGCCCGGTGGTAATCCATGTGCCTATTTTACATATCGGGCATTTGTCGATGTCGGTTACAGTGAATGTGAAGGACCTGATGAAACCGAATCCAACGGTAGTTGTGATACCGCCGACCTTGTGACGATAGATGTGCCGATGCTTGGATGTGTGCAGGAAGTAACCGACACCTGGGACTACTGGGAGTTCGAGGTAACGGCGGATGGGAATTATGATTTGTATCTGATCAATGAAGGGGATGGGGATATTGATCTTGCATATTATGATTCGGATTGCACATGGTTGGGAAGTTCCGGTTTAAATGGTGGAGGGGAGGATGAAGAGATAGAGGGAATCGATTTTGATGAAGGAATTTACTTCGTCAGCGTCGAGGCCGATAACGACAGCGGGCCGTATTCGGAGGAACGTCATTATCAACTGTTGGTTGAGTATAATCCGCCTTTGAATTATTCATTAGCGATTGCATATTATGATAATGGGCAGGACAACCTGAAATATGCGTGGATCGACAGCGCCGGGGATTGGCAGACCGAAACCGTGGACGATAGCACCAATGATGTAGGTAAGCGACCTTTCCTTGTTTTCGATTCAACCGGTCATCCGCATATAATGTATACTGACAAGACCACCTATGTGATTAAGTATGCATATAACGACGGTACGGGATGGGAGATTACTTCACACGTGTCGGCGCAGTATGTCGCCGGGTTGGAGATCGATTCCGATGATGTCCTGCATGTGCTTTATGTAGTAGGGGATTTTACCGACCTTGCCTATGCGACTTATGACGGAGACGCATGGGCCGATATTCATTCGGTGGATGGTTCGCCGGGTGGAACCGGAGCGGCACTTGCTCTTGATGCTGATGGATATCCGCATACATCCAATGATGACATGGGGCAGAATTTAAGGTATTCCTATGAGGATTCCGGGGGATGGCATTCATCGGTGGTCTATTCGAGCGGCGGTATCGATTCGTGGATCAGGATTGATTCGGACGGGTATGCCCACGTTATGCACAGCCAGTTATACAGCCCGGTGCGGCTCTATCATACGTATCAGGATGAGTTGGGGTGGCACACTGACGAGGTCACATCACCGGGGTACTGGCCAAGGTTCGCGATGGATGCGGATGACAAAATTTATATGACTTACACGAACGGTACGAGTGTCTATCCCTCGAATCACACAATGTATGCATACTACGATGGTGAGTCGTGGTCATTTGAAACGGTTGATGATACATCCTATATGATGTTCTCGTCGTTCGTGCTTGCATCCAACGGGGATAAACACGTGACCTACTATGACAAGACCCAGGGGGAACTGAAATATGCATATGACGCCGGCGAAGGGTGGGCATATGAAGTAATCGACTCGGATGGGGATGTGGGGATGACCAGCTCGCTGGCAATGTATGAGGGGTAGGTGTGTCTGTCACAGGTCAGAGACCTGCGTTACCCCATTGATAGCTAAGTGTGGGGCAGACTTTTCAGTCTGTCTCAGGGATCGCAGACTGGAAAGTCTGCGCC
>CBDVBS010000484.1:0-3120 GCA_965372275.1 uncultured bacterium
TCCGCCCCGTCAAACGAGTCTTCGAGTTTGCCCGTGCTCAGAGTGTCCACTCCCTGACGGTCGTGGCTCGGATTGCTGCATTCACTTCACCATCCGGGTGCCACTGACAAGCGTCAAATTGACTACCAATCCCAACGGACGTTTCGAAGCTTGTCAGTGTTCCGGAACACCGCTATGCCCGAAGACGGTCAGTAGCGGTGGCACACGGATGAGAATCCCTCAAATTACCGGATGAGGATTTCCAGGGCCAAATGGTGACAATGTGCGCGCATCATCGTTCGCTGGTGCTCACTATAGACACGCGCTACCCGGCATGTCAGGGTTGTGGTAAAATTATTTATATAAGTGAGGTGCCGGGCATTAATCAATACAAATAAGTGGAGGCTCGTTATGTACTTGAGTAAGTGGGTAATGGTGATAACCGCTTTCTGCCTGATTACGCTATCGGGCTGCTCACATGCGTCATCGCCGGTGGAACCAGGGATTGGGGAGAATATATATCCGGTTGGGGACAGGGAAGCCAACCATCATAGCTTGTTAGGCCTTTACAGCTTCGTATGCCACCCGGAAACCGGCACCGTTGATGTCATCCCCCTGCGCGATGCCGATCTTCATCTCAACGCGTTGAAACTCCTCGAACCTCCCGCATTCCTTTACCTGACCATCGAGGGACCACCGCAATTCAACGGGAATATATTAGATGTCGATATAGGGCTGAGGCATCCATTCCCCGACCAGGATGTTTATACCGGTTTCGATGTGTGCGGAATTATATTCACTCACGGTTCGATCACCGGTTTTGGTGATCCCGATATTGTCATGGCGGGGGATGGGGATACTCGCCTCCTTAATACCGATGGCTACACTCGCTGGTGGAATCCCACCGAGTTTCCGCATGGTGATAATGTTTTCAGCTACATCGACGGGATGTTCGGCAATCCAGCCGATACATCCGATTTCAATTGTACCGTCAATGGCTACAAATATTTCGCCGACGGTTTGCTGAAGAACGATCCATTGACCGTGTTGACACCGGAACAGCGAGGTGTGTTTTCTGCGGGAGCCAAGAATATCAGGCACTATACAATTGACCTGAGCGGTGAACCGGGTTTCAACTATGCCATCGATGCCTGCTGGAAAAAACCTTCCGTTATTCCGCCGGAAAACATCCCGGATGATTTTCCACCGTCGGCGAATCGTCCGGAGGCGTGGAATATAAGTGTTACCGAGATTACAAATACACTGCATTACGAGGAGTCCACCGGTTCAGCAGGCGGTGAATTGGTGCTGCATATAGATGTCTGGGATCACTTCAATGCCGGTTCGAACATAATCCGCGGTGAATCATTGGCGGGTTTGCCGTTTAACTCCACTTTTTCACCGATCGGTGGTGGGAATGGATTCAGCACTTATGAGCTTGACTTCACGGGTGAGAGCCTGACCCGTAACGGTGATGCTGAAATCCTCATCACCGTTGAATCGGATAACACCGGCTACGGAAGTTCGCTTCCAGACAAACCGGTCTGTGCATACTTCAAACACGGTTTCAATATTGCCATTAGCGGCGGTTGGGCCCGCACCTGGGGCGGGAGTGCGATGGATGAAGGCACTGGAGTCGCCATCGATGGAAGCGGCAACGCGTATGTTACCGGCTATTTCCGGGAAACTGCTGACTTCGACCCCGGCCCAGGAGTCGACGAGCATACATGCAATGGTGGTTTTGACATATTCCTGAGCAAATTCGATTCGAACGGAGATTTCCAATGGGCCCGTACATGGGGCGGGAGTGGTAATTATCTGGATGATCGCGGTTTGGGAGTAGCTATCGATGGTAACGGCAATGCTTATGTTACAGGCAGGTTCTATGACACTGTTGACTTCGACCCCGGTCCCGGAGTAGATGAGCATACATCTAATGGTGAAAAGGATATATTCCTGAGTAAATTCGATTCAGCAGGCAACTTCCAATGGGCTCGTACCTGGGGCGGGAGTAGTGATTCTTATCCTGGGGATTCCGGCCATGGAGTTGCCGTCGATGGGGGCGGTAATGTTTATGTTACGGGCTTTTTTGGGGATATTGTTGATTTCGACCCTGGCCCCGGAGTCGACGAGCATACATCTAATGGTAATAAGGAAGTATTCCTGAGCAAGTTTGATTCGAACGGCACCTTCCAATGGGCACTCACTTGGGGCGGGGATAGTGTAGATTCGGGTCATGGAGTTGCCATAGATGGAAGCGGCAATGCCTGTGTCATAGGCAGTTTTAATGATACTGTTGATTTCGACCCCGGCCCCGGAGTAGATGAGCATACATCCAATAGTAATTGGGATAATACATTCCTGAGCAAGTTCGATTCGAACGGCACCTTCCAATGGGCACGCACCTGGGGAGGGGATGACGATATTGGAGGCGGGGGAGCCGCTATCGATGGAAACGGTAATGTGTATGTTGTTGGTGCGTTCGACGACACTGTTGACTTCGATCCCGGCTCCGGGGTCGACGAGCATACTTCCAATGGTGAATATGATATGTTTCTGTGCAAGCTTGATTCAGCAGGTGGTTTCCAATGGGCCCGCACCTGGGGTGGGTCTGATTATGATAATTGCCAAGGAGTCGCAGTCGATGGAAGCGGCAAGATATATGTTACAGGTTATTTCTATGACACTGTTGATTTTGATCCCGGCCCCGGTATTGATGAGCATACAGCCTACGGTGTAATTGATGCATTCCTGAGTAAGTTCGATTCCGCAGGCATTTTCCTATGGGGCCGTACCTGGGGCAAGGGAGCAAACGATAACGGTAATGCGGTCGCCATCGATGGAATGGGTAATGCCTTTGTCACAGGTTTTTTCCAGTATACAGTTGATTTCGATCCCGGCCCTGGAGTGGAAGAGTATAAATCCAACGGTTATTACGATATCTTCCTGAGCAAATTCCCATCGGATGGGAACTGGTAACTGCACAAGGATTATTCCTGTTTATTTTTCAGACTATTCATCCTCCGTGTGGCACCCTTCTGTCTTCAAAAGGGTGGTTATATAAATTTCCAACAGACAAAGAGCTAATCATCAGGATAGCAGCTACTTTCCGAAGACGGAAAGATAGCAGCTACCAATGGC
>CBDVBS010000485.1:0-3111 GCA_965372275.1 uncultured bacterium
CATGCCCGGAATGCCAGTACCGCGATACCCTCGAATCACGGGCGAAGGGTATCATCGACTGCCCGATCCTGACCACGCTGAAAGTAAGCACGTTCATCTGCCATCATTTCTCCGACAACAAGGGCAACGCCGGATTTTTCCTTATCAGCCGGAGTGTCCCGCCGCCGCTTACGGAGGAGGACAGGAAATTCATCTCCACCTTAGCAAGCAGCGTGCTGACGATCATCGACAACTACCTTCTCTACAAGAGACTCAGCCAGCTTGCCACCACCGACGGCATGACCGGGCTGGTCAACCATCGGCATTTCCAGGAATTGCTCAAGAACGAACTTACGAGAAGCACGCGTTACGGATATCCCGTCTCGATGCTTATGCTGGACATAGACCACTTCAAGATATTCAATGATAAATACGGTCACCAGGTGGGGGATGAAGTCCTGAAGATTGTCGCAAAAACGATGAAAGCAAACGTGCGCACCACCGATATCGTGGCGAGATACGGTGGCGAGGAGATGACGGTTATCCTGCCGCATACCACGTTGGACGGCGGGGGATCTGTGGCTGAAAAAATACGCCAGGCGATTGAAGACCTCGAGCTTCCCGTTGAGGGAAAGACCGTGAAGATCACGGTATCGATAGGCGTTGCGGCCTTCCCCGATTGCGCAACGGAGCAGTCGGATCTGATAAAACAGGCGGATAGCGCGATGTACGAGGCCAAGGAGAACGGCCGCAACCAGGTTCAGCTTGCCTCGCCGCAAACCACTGAGGTAGCATAGAGTGTCATGCCCCGATGGAAATATTATGACAGGCTCGTCGCCGTTGAAACAGAACGACCGTGACGCGGGTTACCGGCTTTTCGAGGATATCGTTAAGGCGTTGAGCCTCACGATGGACCTCGTCGAACAGGCAACCAACGAGCATGCCATCAGGGTCGCGTCGATCACATTCAATCTCGGTAAGCATTTAGGCTTCGATGATTCAAGCCTCGGCGACATCTATTACGCCGGGCTCCTTCACGATATAGGACAGATCGGCACGCCCGACGATATCCTTCGCAAGCCCAAGAACCTGACCATCACCGAATTAGCGGCGATCTGGATGCATCCCCACGTGGGATATGAGATCGTCCGCGAAGTTCCCACGTTATCCGGCACCGCGCATCTCATCCGATGGCATCACGAACGCTGGGACGGCACGGGCTATCCCGACAGCCTGTTGTGGGATGAGATCCCGCAAGGCGCGCAGCTATTGTGCATATGCGATGCTCTCGACGCGCTCCTCAGCCCGCGGCCATGGCGTCCGGCCCTCTCGATGGATGACGCCATCGGGGAGCTGAAGAAATTCCAGGGAATTCAGTTCAGCCCGCGGCATGTCGGGGCGCTGCTTGAACTGGTGGGTGAAGTCGGTTTCGACGGACTGATCTCGATAAATGACGGTTCCCGCGAGTTATTGAAGCGGGTTACAATGGCCAATCCCGATTTCAAGGCCTTGACCGGACAGAAGATAATGAGCATCGTAGGCCTGTTCAGCCGTATTATCGACGCGAGGCACAAATATACACGAGGGCATTCGATGCGGGTTGCGAGCCTGTCGAGAGCAATCGGCCAGGAGTTGGGTCTCCCGGAAATCGATCTGTTCAAGCTTGAGATCGCCGGGCTCCTGCATGACGCGGGTAAGGTGCATGTGCCGTCCCGGGTTATCGACAAGGTGGGTAAGTTGACAGACGCGGAGCTGAAACTTATCAGGGAATACCCGATCGTCAGCGAACGTATCGTGAGCACCATCGGCCCGCTGGTTGAACTCGGGAAAATCGTGCGCCATCAGCACGAGAGGTTCGACGGCTCAGGTTATCCCGACGGACTGAAGGGAGATGAGATCCCGCTCTTCAGCAGGATACTCGCCGTTGCTGACAGCTACGACGCCATGGCGACCGACAGGGCGTACCGCAAGGCCCTCCCGATGGAACGCATCCTCGGCGAGATGCAGAAGGCTTCAGGCACGCACTTCGACCCGGCGCTCGACAAGTTCTTCCGAAGCAGCGTTGAGGGGGATGAAAAGTGAGCCTCACCAAGCGGGATACGCTATTCTACAGCCCCGAGATAAGCCCCTCGATGATTTTCCATTACCTGGAGAAGTTCCATTTCTCAAGCCTGTTCGACCCGCTGACATCGACATCGGGCGGTTCCGGATATTTCAAGCTGCAGAATATCCGCGTGATCTCGAACGACATGGCGCATTATGCCTGCGTTCGCGGCAAAGCTTTGTGGGAGAACAACAAGTTCTTTCTCTCCGATGAATTAATAACATCGATGATTGAAATGAATAAAGGCGACCTTGACGGGTTCGTCCGATTCAGGAGTTTCGACGTGCCCCATCTCACCGACGAGATGAAAGCGTATCTCGATTTGTGGCACATACGAATACACCGCGAGCGTGATTACTATATCCATGCCTTATTGTGCACGGCGGTTCTCTGGTGCATCGATTACTGGATTACCGTTTATGAACACGGCGCGGAGCCGACATTCGACCCGCCGTCGCTTCTTAAATTCTACCTGATGCATGCCAACCGCCAGGTGATGAACAATCACGAATCGAACGAGATGTGGCAGGAAAACCCGCACGAGCTTGTGTCGAAAGTGCTCGCCGACGCGTTATTCCTCAACCCGCCGAGGCTCAAGGGGTATGAGTCATTCGGTATACGTGAACGCACTTGTGAGTGCTGGTTGAGAGGGGATGCGGATTTTGATATGGCAACTATTGCCGTCGAGGGCACGCTTGGAAGCTCTTTCGCCGATGTGGGCTCATATATGAATGCGCTCTCGGAATTCCTGACGAACGCGAAGCATATACAGTTGTGGATTATCGCGCTGTCGAACAGGCAGCCATTCACATTCAGGGAACTTGAGCAGGTTATTCAAGCCCATGGACGCAGGCCGGTGTCGGTGGATATAGAGTTGCCGAGGGGCGTGTTCTCGGCACGTGCCGTGCATACGGTTGTCGTGGCAAGCGGGTAGGAATTCCCTTATAGGGAAAATTAATCATTATCAGCTATGCAGTGTGGCACGGCCTGGGCGAGTCTTCGAGCCCTGGCCGTGGTCTGTATTTTAA
>CBDVBS010000486.1:0-3109 GCA_965372275.1 uncultured bacterium
AGGATATCTACGATGAAATCACCGAACCCGTCATCCCCTATCGCGCCCAATGCCGATGTTTCATGCCCGAGACGCGACAGGCCTACAGCGGTATTCGCGGCGCACCCGCCCAATGAGAGGGTTATGGAATCGACGGTTTCGAGCTTGCCCGCGTCAGGCAAACTTTCAACCGATTTGACAACGACATCCGCGACAAGTATCCCAATGCAGATGACATCCATATTCCCGCCTCCCATGGTTAATTAATCCTTCAGCCAGCCTGAAGCAGCCGGAACTTGAAGATCTCCGGTTTGACAAATCGGAAGCGAACTATCTACTTACTTCCTAATATATCCAATATCTAAGACGCGAGGAATCGGAATATTAATACAATAATGCCGTTTTAGGCGAAAAATTCCCGTACGGACTCTATAACAAACTCAACATGAGCATCCTGTATATGCGCGAACATCGGCAGGGACACGACTTCGTCACAGAGCTTTCCCGTCACGGGGAATTTGCTTCCGGCCGGTACGAACTTCTCGAACACCGGCTGCTTCTGCATGCCGACGGGATAATAGACACCGCTTCCGATCTCGCGTTTGCCGAGGAATTCGCGAAGTTCATCGCGGCGGGATGTTCGGATTGTGTAGAGATTGTAAACGTGATAACAGCCATCGGGCACCGTTGGACATATGATGTCTCCCACGCCGCTAAGGCCTTCGTCATACATAGCAGCGGCTTCCCTCCGGCGTTCGTTCCATCGGGGAACGTGTGGAAGTTTAACATTCAGGACGGCTGCCTGGATTTCATCGAGACGCGAATTACGTCCGAGGATTGAATGATGATATCTTACCGCTTCACCATGATTCCTCAGCAACCGGCATGCCTCGGCGACATCTTCGCTGTTTGTCATGATCATCCCGGCATCCCCGGCGGCGGAAAGATTCTTGGTCGGATAGAAACTCAGGATACCCGCGTCGCCCATCGATCCGACCGGGGCATCATTGACCTTCGCGCCAAATGCCTGGGCGCAATCCTCAAGTATGAACCGCCCCTTTTCCGATGCGAATTTCACGAGTTCGGTGATATCCAGCGGCAGCCCGTAGAGATGAACCGGCAGGTATCCCGCGATATCAGCATCGGCTTCCATCGCCTTGCCGATATCCATGTTGTACGTATGTTCATCCACATCGATGAAATACGGTTCCCCGCCCGCATAAAGTATTGATGATACGGATGCCGCGAAAGTGAATGCCGGGACCGCTACTTTCTGTCCGGGCTTGAGACCTAACGCGCGAAGGGCAAGTATCAGGGCATCGGTGCCGCTTGCCACGCCCACGGCGTGATTCGTGCCGGTTTCCCCGGCAATCGTTTCTTCAAGCGCCTTGCCATGCCTGCCGAGAATGTACCCGCACGAATTCGCGACATCTACAACGGCCGCGCTAATATCATCCCTGCAATCCTCCACCTGTCCCTTCAAGTCTATGAACGGTACTTTCAAATATAACTCCCATCCTAAAAACCGGGCGGCCGCAAAGCCGCCGGCGAAAATTCAAATAACATGTTCTATTATCCCGGCGCAAATCTTACAGGAGCCTGGCATATGCCGCTATCTGCATGAGTGTCCCGGTGATACCCGGAGCGCTCCACTGCTTATTCTTGTACGGGACCCATACGACATCACCGGGTTCCACAACCGGATAACCGACCGGGTTACCCAGTGTGAGTTCCTTGAAATCGAACGGTACCTTGCACGTATCCGGTGTTCCGGGTTTCTTTATCAGGACCATGGCTGACCAGTCGGACGGGGCGGTAGGACCGCCGACCTGGGCAAGGTAATCGAGGACTCCCCAGCCTTCGTGATAATCAACCGCGGCGGGAAACCATACCCCGCCAAGCACATAAACATAGTTCGCGACTTCCGGAACCCTGACGATATCCCCCGGCCTCAGCTCGAAATCCGGGTCGCTCAATACATAGTCCCTGTTGATGGTGAGCTGGATATTCTCCTGCCCGAAATCGGTCATCCTCTCGACCGTTATGTCGGTGAGGAACTGCTCGCTCGTGGTGCCCCCGGCCATGAGGAGCACGTCGGTGATATTCTCATCGCGGTTGAATTCATACTTCCCGGGTTTGATGACCCCGCCGCGCACGATGACCGGACGCTTAATTTCTGGGACATAGATGACATCCCCACCCTGAAGGTAGACTTCCGGCTCGGTGTCCTTTTTCGCCAACACCGCGCCGATATCGATTTCGGCAAGCTCATTGCCATCGCGCAGTACTTCCACGATCCTGGATGCCGAGGCGTTCATCATTCGGAAATAGGGAGACAAGATATCGGTTTCATCGATTTCCGTGAACGCAACCTGCGGTTCGATCAACCCGGATGCGACCTGAAGGAATTCCACCGGGGTGGTTCCGGCGAAAGTTATATATACACCCGGCTGCACCACCTGGCCGAGAAGATAGACCTTTATCTTTCGCGCTTCGGCAAGCTGAATTTCAACAGTGAGATTCTTGTAGTAGATGGATAACTTATCTTCAATAAGCTGTCTCGCATCTTCTATGGTCAGACCTTCGAGCTTTATCAATCCAACCGGGGGGATCATAACCTGTCCCTGGGGTCCGATCGGAATAAGTTCGACATCCATGATCAGGCTGCCCGCCATAATCTGAAGCAGGTCGCCGGGACCGAGACGATAGTCGTCGGGTACTTTGGGAACATAATTCCCGGAGGTAAGATCAAAGGATGCGGAAAGCCCCTTCGCCTGATTGAATACCTTGAATGT
This sequence comes from uncultured bacterium, assembly GCA_965372275.1. Classification (GTDB taxonomy): domain Bacteria; phylum JAJVIF01; class JAJVIF01; order JAPKYR01; family CAZSPL01; genus CBDVBS01. The sequence goes on from CBDVBS010000486.1 coordinate 2,775, forward strand.
CTCCGACATATCGGATAAATCCCCCTGTGCATTGATATGCGTGGGGAACATCATTACGGCAAGAATTGCCAAGCCGATTAGGATCTGTTTCATTTTATATATCACTCACCATTCTTTTCTACCCGTCAGGTCTCATTATAAACAAAAAATGGCGAGGTATGAATTTTATTCCCCGCAGATTCAATCTTTCTCAAAATGAGCTTGGTTAAAGACGCGGCAAATATCCACGATTCTTGTGGCACCCTTTTACGAGTCTTCGAGTAAAGGGGTGGTCCTCGTCAATCCACCAAGTGATGTGTAACCACCCTTCTGAAGACAGAAAGGTGCCACCCGGA
>CBDVBS010000487.1:0-3102 GCA_965372275.1 uncultured bacterium
GCCAATTGGACTTGAAGCCGCGCGCAGGGTTTGCGACAGGAGATCGGCAAAAGTTACACGGGAACTCTTGAAACCGAATGTATTAAGGTTCGCAATATTGTTGGCAATCACGTCCAGCTTGACCTGCTGGTTGCGTAGTCCCGATATTGCGCTGAAAAATGCTCGCCCGGTCATGAATTATCCTCCAATAAATACGTATTCCGGCCCTCCCCAGGCAATCCAATATGTCAAGAAATCACTGCTGAATCGATGTTCGTGACCACGTTATCTTCCATTTCTTCGATATCAAACGCGGTTACAACAGTCTTATTCTTTACCGCAACAATAAACGCCAATTTATCTATCAACACCAGTGAATCACGCGAACCTTTGGCTTCGGCCTTTTCAACAGCCGAGTTGAGCTTCTCCAGAACATCCGCGCCAGGTTCCAGCCCCCGGCTCGAAAGCCTCCTCAGGGCATGGGCGCTGAACTGTAGAGGACGCTCGGCAGTGACTTCGCGCAGCACGGCAGCGAAATCGCCCTTGCCGGTCTGCGCATTCCGAGGCTTCCCCACTCCCTTTTCGCCGTCAGCCGGTTTAACCGGTCCGATTGAATTTGGATCAAAATATATATCCATTTAAATAATCCCCTCCGTGGGATTTATTCCCCAGGCATTTTCACGTTGACGACATCCTGTATCGACACTTCACTGCCGTCTTCCAACAGCAGGTAAGCGCCGGTTGAGGTGAAGTAAACTTCGGTAACCGTGCCCTCGGCGGAAACCACATCGCCGGCGACATTACTAACCAGCGCAACGACCTCCTTGCCGATCATCGACGTGGCCTGTGTCAGTTCCTGGAACTGCATGAAGTGAAGGAACGCATCATTCAGCTCAACCTGCTGCTGCAATGAGTTGAACTGGGCTAGTTCGCCCATAAACGACTGCTGGTCCATCGGACTCAATGGATTCTGATTCTGCATCTGGGCCACCAGGAGCAAAAGGAAATCGTCCGAATCCAGCTCCGGATTAGGCGTTCGCTGGGCCGCTCCCGTGACATATGAGTTCATTATCGACGATACATCATTGTTTGAAAAAATCATCTTACCCTCCAGGGACGGAAGCTCACATCAGCATATCTATGGTCGAGCTTCTATCCTTTAAATATAGAATCTGCCCTGAACCCTCCGTTCCGGGCAGATCATTACCATCAACATTTCCCAAATTTTCCTGCGTAGGCCTGTTTCCCGGGTTATCCAATGGGCTTGTGGTGCCCTGTTCCTCTCCTTTACCGTGACCGACAGACACATCCAGTGAACCGATATCCACTCCCATCCCGGCAAGTTTCTCTATCATCTTCGGACCGGCATCCTCGATAATCTTCTGCACGGCGGGATGCTGGGTGTGGAACTCGATGCGCATCCCATTCTCATCCCGCCTGAATTCAATCACTAACTGGCCCAGCTCCGGTGGATGCAGCCTGAAACGTACGCTCATTATGCTCTCGCGCCCGAGGTCCTGAACCACGCGTTGAATTTCCTCAACGAACACTGGCCCCTCGGCTTTGATTACCGGAACCGGTACTTGCGGCGTGGATGTATTCAGGGGCTGCTGGATATTCATCTGGACCGGCATACGGGCACCCGTTACCGGCTGCGTCTCCAAGGTCACTTCAGGCAGAGGAACAGCACTCTTCTGGGCAATGACCCTTTCCGCCCTGCATATCAACTCCGCTAAGCGGGTTAATATGCCATCAGTCTTATTCGGTATTACCTGCGCATCTGATAATCTCGCGGCATCAATCCTGTTTACACTTCTCTCCCTTACATTTTCCTGTCCACCAACCTTCCACCAGGGGCGGGAAATTTCATCCGCATTGATTTTCAATCCCCTGAAAATCGAGGGATCCATCGCAATCTTACCTTGAGAACCATCCGCCGAATCCCGTGTAACAGCTTCCCCTGACTCCGCGTTTACACGGGTCAGATTGTCCGCAACGATTGTGTCGGCTTTACTAATCAGATTGTCCGCAACGATTGTGTCGGCTTTACTAATATGAATATTGAAACGGGGGGCGTTCCCCGACGCGATGAAATGACGCGATGCAGCGTCCGGTTTTCCACCGATAGCCTTATCGCCCACCTCGACTTCAGGGGTGAGAATTTCTGCGGCTAATGACGATTTCGTCAAGTCGATAATGCCGCTTTCAATTAATGACGCGTGCGGCGCCTTTATCGCGAACCTTGGTCCAAGCTGATCCTCGCTGAACCCTTTGCTGCCTCCCGGCCCTGAATCAATCTTCTGCAGCCCGGTTTTCAATTCTTCAAGGTTTTTGAGAAGCCAGTCTTCGATTGCCGCTATGAGTATCTTCAGTGTAACTTGCGGGTCAATCTGCTGGTCTGCATTCTCTAACCTTACTACCGGGTTTTCATTTGCCGCTTCATTCTTCTTGACATCCTCACCCTCTTTGACGGGTTCCGGTTTTTCGCGGCTTAAGACAGCATCCGGTTCTTTCTTCCTTACGAGGGAACTCTCCTTGGTCCGCTCCCCTTCCCGGGATTTCACCCTGCTCCGATCCTGCTCTCCATGGGGTTTATCCCGTCTATCCACTTCCCGATCGAGCCTACGTGCAAAATCGCTCTGCTTTCCTGATTTCTCGACCGGGCCGGTTTCCCTTTTATCAAGGTTACCCGGCCTGCCGGCATTGCTCGCCGGTTCGGGAAGTAATTGCTGAAAGGGATTTACGGCTACCGACGCGGCATAAACAACGCCGCGCGGTATCATCTTTCACCTCCTTCCTTTCCGCGCGAATTAAATAATCTTTCAACCCTCGGGGCCCTGCGTATTAGGTATGCGAATAAGGGCCATTCAAGGCAGCGTGCGGCAGCATACTGCCCCTCAAATTTCGACCCTCATAGTTATTTACATCGGAAGGTTCACCCTAAACTTTCGCCTTCAAGCAAAAATTATCGAATTTTTTAGGATTTAATTAGACTTAATGAGGATTTATATCGGCCTATGGTGTATTCGCATTACGCTCCTATGCAGCCCGGTAATCCTCATCCGGGAACAAGCACGGCTGGAGCAATATGGGATCAATAAACTACACCTTCACACACTTCAA
>CBDVBS010000488.1:0-3099 GCA_965372275.1 uncultured bacterium
CGCCGGCATTGAGTCCCATTTCAGCTTCTCTTTCTCGATAACCGACTGGATTGTCCGGAACAGTTCGTCCGAATCAAAAGGCTTCACGAGATAATCTCTCGCCCCGGCAGCCATGGCTCTTCGCATGTAATCCACTTCATCCTGGACCGATATGATTATCACGCCCGTACGCGGAGACTTCATGTTTATCTCTTCCGTGGCCTTCAGGCCGTCCATTCCCGGCATGTTGATATCCATCAGTACCAGGTCGGGTTTCAGGTCGAGAACCTTTTCGATGGCCTCTTCACCGGAACCGGCTTCGCCCACGACCTTGATCATCTCGTTAAAGGTGAGCAGGGTCTTAAGCGTCTCAACCATCTCCGGGGAGTCGTCAACAATCATCAGAGTGATTTCGTCGGCAAACATAGGCACGTCCTTAACAAAACTTTTCCCGCTACAACAGCGGTTTTGTTCTCACACTTAATATCGCCATATCGTGGTAATAATTACACAATATTTGTGGTCGTATATATGATGTATTTATTGATGCTTCTATGCCGTGTTAACCGCATTAACAAGAGGATACAGCGCGCTGCCTTACATATACCAATTGGATTATAAGCAACTTAATAAGACTTAATATCAACGTTACTTAATATGATTTAATACGCGAATGAGCCGCATCGTCCGCCTTCAGGATCATCTTTCATAAAACGCCCGGTTCCCGCTTTGAGGTTTCATCGCCTTATGTTACAATCCATCACCGTTAGCATTAAACATGGAGATATGTAAAATGACTAATGCAGGACAACTGAGACCGGGAAAGTGTTTCATCCTTGATGGAACGGAGACACTGGTGTTAACATACGATCATGTAAAACCGGGAAAGGGACCGGCGTTCATACGCATGAAACTCAGGAATGTTATCACCGGGGCCACATACGAAAAAACCTTCCGCGTCGAGGAGAAGTTCGAAGAGGTACGGTTGGAACGACGCGAGATGCAGTACCTTTACGATCAGGGTGATGCGCTCGTATTCATGGACATGGAATCGTTCGACCAGCACGAGATTCAGAAAGAGATGCTCGGTGATGCCATCGGCTTCCTACCGGAGGAAGCTATCTGCATCGGTGTCGTGGCAAGGGAAAAAATACTCGAAGTAGAGCTGCCGCGAACCATTGAGGTTGTTATCAAGCAGACCGATCCCGGCATGAAGGGCGATACCGCCCAGGGCGGCACCAAGCCCGCCGTACTCGTGACAGGTGGCACCGTGATGGTTCCGCTATTCATCCAGCAGGGCGAAAAGATCAAGGTCGATACCCAGGAGAAGAAATACCTGGAGCGGGTCAAGGGATAGACTTTCACAAGACCTGATTATCCCCCAATGCAAGTATTGTAACCCGACATTCTGGCTTCATGTAACCCGGCATTCTGGCTTCATGTAACCCGGTATTCTGGCTTCATGTAACCCGGTATTCTGGCTTCATGTAACCCGGCATTCTGATGCCGGGAAATAAATCCGGTCTGATTAATCTTCCATCCGTGTGCCACCGTTTCTCCATCCGTGTGCCACCGTTTCTCCATCCGTGTGCCACCGCTACTCAGCGTCTTCGCTGATAGCGGTGCTCTTACAACGCGCGCGCATCATCGGTCGCAGAGCGACCTATAGATACGCGCTACCCAATGATGTTGAGTTCTTCCAGTTCAATAGAGAGCTAACGTCCCGTACAGTTTACATGTCATAAAAAACAGGGATAATGTTCGGACAGACACGTAACATGTAGTAAAATAATGAATGTGAATGCGGGGAGCACAACTGATGGGCTCTCCAGCAAGATATCTCAGGGAGGTTTGAGATGAAACGTTACGTCTGCTTCGGATTATTGCTCACAATATTGCTGATGCTACCTGCATTCGCGGATACCGATACGGAATTGACGCCGCCGGTTTTCACACCTGAAGACAAAGCAATCGGGCAGCAGGTTATGCTGATAGGCAGTTTCAAGGACCAGCTCGATTCTTTTCGTTGTCATTACGGACGGGTGCCATTTTCTTACGAAGAATGGTATGACTCGGGATTCCTCCTTTTCACCCCCTGGACGGGTTTGGGGTTGATACCCGCAAAGCATGTCGATCGCACACCCTCCGTCGAAACCGATTCCTACGGCACGTTCCATTACCAATATATCGGACCGTCCTCATACAGATTGGAATTATTAACCTTCGTCAGTGAAGGATTGGAAGTCCTGTCCTGGGAGCGGGATTTATCCGGGATATTCAGTCACGGCACCGGATATACCTATATGGAGGCAAAGGCAGACGCATACATGAATCTCCTGAACCTCCTGTGGTATCGCAATATGGTCTATCTCGGCAGGGAACCGATATCACTGCTCGAAGCGGCTGAAGGTTATGTGAGCTTAGTCCCCGCCGGACTCAGAATGCCGGAAGGAATCGAACCAACCGGGGACTTCGAGATGGGATTTAACCTGCCCGACGGTTACCTGTATAACCTGTCCAACCTTGAGCGGTCTCATTTTGGCTCTTTAGAACCACCAATGGTTGCATACGGCGAATTCGATAACCCGCCTGATACAATCAGCGACGACAGGCTTGTCCTGTTTTCATCCGAGATGCTGAGGGCGGGATTTCCGGAAATCATGAAAGAATGGTCGGCACATTAATCGAAGTAGATTCGTTTCCCGTTCCGTCATTTTCCCATTCGTGTGCCACCGCTACTCAGCGTCTTCGCTGATAGCGGTGCATTACAACAAGCGCGCATCATTGGTCGCAGAGCGACCTATAGATACGCGCTACCCAATGATGAAAAACCAAGAATTTGCCTTAAGATGGAACAGGGCTAAGTTATATTCCTTAATAAGTTATCAGGTGCCAGAGGGCCACTCCCAATGCCGTTATCACAAGCGCCGCGATTGTCACAAGGTGACCCCACACATGCCTGTGCAAATTGGCATATGCATCCGAGCCGCCGAGTTCCTTCCGCATGGGGAAATACATCTCGAACAACTTCCAGTTCGCAAGAAATCCGAAGACTACGAAAAACACCCATCCCGCGAGGGCTCCCGCTAAGCCCATGCCGGTTGCGCCTTCGCCTTCCCG
>CBDVBS010000489.1:0-3092 GCA_965372275.1 uncultured bacterium
CACCATTGGCGAGATTCTCGGCGTAACGCCATGTGATGAACGGATCGTCCCATGTGAAATTGATAAAATGCCATTGGTAAGCCGCGACGATCAGGAGGCCGAGGATAATCATCCATGGTTTGAAGACACCACGGAGGGGAACGTCGGCGGTAGCTACTTCACTGACACCCACAGGTTCTTCAACATCTTTATCCTGATCGACCATTACGGTAGATGATTTTATCACAATCCGATGCCGTTAAAGGTAATCCGTGGATGCCATGCGGCTGATCCTCACACGGTCAAAGATACGGCAAAAGCCGAAATGCGGGAGTATGGAATGAAGCCGGTTGAGCTCAGTATGACATCACTCATCTTTGAACCCGTACACAAGTCCGCCAAGTGTCCCGACTAAAACGGTGCCGTCGCTTGCAATCGCCGGCGACTTGCAGCGTATCTCCATATCTCCGGTACTATACACCCAGACCTGGTCCCCGCCCGTCGTCAGGCAGTAGAAATCGCCCGCGACATTCCCAATGTAAATATGGTCTGCTCCATCCAGGACGGGACTCGTGGCGAAGATTTCGTGCGAGGTTTCAAATTCCCATATGACGGTGGCGGCGGCCTGGGCCATGCAGTAAACTGAGCCGTCCCTGCACCCGAAATATATGTTGCCGTCATCCCCGATGGCAACGGCATCGTGAATACCGCCCCCGGTACTGACCTGCTTGTACCACTTGATTGATCCGTTGTAATTCAGGCAATACATCCTGCCCGACATGCTGCCGACATAGATGCCCAGCGGTCCCAGCGCCGGTGGAGCGCACATGTCGCTGTTACCGCAATTAGTCATCCAAATCTGATTCCCAACCTGGCTTACTGCATAAACATGGTCGTCATGTGTAGCGATGTAGATCGTGTCGTCGTCACCGATAGCGGGGCCGCCCGGGATACATAACCCGCCGGTTTCGAATGTCCATATTTCGTTCCCCATTGAATCAACCTTGACTAAGGGGTCATGCCACGTCCCGAAAATAATGGTGCCGTCCTCCTGCACTGTAATCGAGCCGTCTATGACATAGTAGTCGTATTCCTGCATCCAGAGAAGTTCGCCGTTCTTGTCGATATGAAATAGCTGACTTTCGGAGTTGCCTACATAGATACTGTCATCGGGGCCGACGGACGGCGTGGTATAGCTGTTGCCGTTTATAGGGTACGACCAGGCGAGTGAGCCGTCCGGCTCAAGACAGTAGAGGCTGTCCGTATGAAAAATGACCCGATCCTTGCTGTCAACCACCATACCGCCATAAACACCCCAGTTACCAACGGGTATACTGTGTACAAACTTGACATTGTTTGTAACCGGGCCTATGACATCCGTACGTCCGGTGCGGGCAAGGTTCTGGCGATACACGGGCCATGCGAATGTTTTTTCACCCTCGCTGACGGGGGCTTCGAGCACGGCATAAGCCGCAAGGGGTCCCGGTGGATATGCGAATGCCCCACCTCCGGGAATCTGCGGCTCATACGTTTGCGGATGCGTGCACTTCACGGCAATCAGCAAGAGCTGATCCTCGACCCCGGTCGGTGTGACATTCCCGATTGTCGCCGGTATCCATACCGCCGTGGGATTGCCCGGCGCGAGACTCGCTTGAGCGAGATCGAGGTGAACCGGTGTGGTGAACAGCGTGGGCGAAACAATCGTGACCGCTTCTATCTCATCGGTAACCGAGCCGATATCGCCGCTGAACTGCCAGTCGCGCACTTCGACCATGAGTTCAAGGTCCCCGCCGAAAGATGATGAATTTTCATAAAACGCCGTTGAGCCGGAGTCAATTATCCTGATCTTGTACGCTTCGGGCATATTCGCATCCGGCGGAAATTCATCGGAAGTGTAAGGCGGTACTGAGCCTCCCAACGGAGGTTTGTAGCTCGCGCTGACAGCGTATTTGAAATGCAGTATCGGACCGCCGTTAACTGGAAACTTCAGGACATAGCGCCGGGCATTAGAGCCAGGAGCCGTCGATGAAAAGAATCCGCGGGCGTCCGGGTCGGGATCAAACGAATCCTGCGCGTCAAGGTCATCGGAAAAATATTTGTATGCGTTCAGTGTATGCGTGCTGATCCACCCGTGGTGTGCCAACGCTCCCTCGGTGTATCCAAACAATGTGCCGCAGGAAGTGAACTCCGGCTGATTCCACCATCTCGTCCATCCATCGGCATTTTGCAGAAGTGTCGCCGGCGGAAGGCTCAGCATGATCGACGGATCGCCAAAAGGGATGCTTGCCGGATGATCATCCATGACTATCCCCATGACATCGAACCCGCAAAACATGGTGCCGGGTAACGGGTGTTTGATGGTTACATCGCAAGTCACAAGCCCCTGGGCGAAACTGGTTCCCTCCGGGACAATCTGTATGGAAAGGAGATGCATTGAGGCGGACGGGGGCTGAAGAAACTGCACTACATTGACCATATAATCCGCCCCGCGTAAGGGGACGATATCAACCGAGTTCGTGGCGGTATCAATCGCGATGTCCCACGACCCCCAGCTTACCCGTTCACCGACGGTTGATAAATTCTGGGCCGAATAATCCGGCTGCACCGGCACGTTTATCAGTGCATCGCTTCCGGAGCAAGAGAGCGTGAATACCGTGAGAGTGATCACGGCAAAACATAGACTTAGGTAACGCATTATCGTCTCCTGTAGCAAGATCTATTTCATGATAATCAAAGGCGTAACCATTGGCAAGGAATTATGACATGCAATTTATTTAACTGATAATGCATCATGGATAATTATGCCGGGACAATATTATGAGACCGAAACGGGGAGAGTGATGCAGGGATGTTCGAGAAACTGTTTGGTAAAATATCCGAAGGCAGGAAAATAGTGTTGCTGTCCGGTTTAGCGCTGGCAGGGGCGCTGCTTATACTGTGGCGTTATGTATGATCACGCAAAGCCATGGAAGTGTCGTAGAGGTGAATCTTGTGTGTTCGGTTTCAGGACATAGTATACGGGTTAGCCGGTTCTCATGCCGGCTGGAAGCCAGCGCTCCTGTAAGAAAGAATAAGATAGTTGGATATTTGTTCTTACTGGAGCGCTGGCTTCC
>CBDVBS010000490.1:0-3086 GCA_965372275.1 uncultured bacterium
AGTGGTAAGCGAGTAATTGATGTTATATGTCACCGGCGTATCCGGGTCGGTCGCTCCTCCGAACTCCACCTGAATCGACTCCGACAGCGGTGTGAGCGTCTGGATGCCGATGGTTGTATTCCATTCCGGCGGGAGGTTCGGGCATCCCGACATCTCCAGCGTATTGTCATCTTCCATCCCCAACCCGTCCATTGCGCGTACGGCGAAGTAATATACCTTCGCGTTGTCCAAGTCGCTAACCGTTCCCGGTGATGAGGGAACATTTACGCTTGGCGCTATTCCAAAATCGATCGGTGTTGTTTCCGAGTAGTAAATATTGTAGGTTACCGGCAAATCCGGATCGCTTGCGCTTCCGAACCCGACTTCCATTGCTTCGGAAAGTGGTGTGAGTGAATTGACACCCGGCAGGCCGTCCCATACAGGTGGAATGTTGCCGTAGACAGGAGTTGCGGGAAGTTCTATCGTATTGCCATCCTCGAGACCCCATGCATCACGGGCACGAACCGCGAAATGATATGTGATCCCGTTTGTCAGCCCATCAACAGTGGTCGGGGAGCCGATGTCGCTCTCGACCGTTGATGCGGTGCCGAAATCGATTGGCGAAAATTCCGAATAGTAAACGACATATGTTACCGGCGTCTGTGGATCGTTCGCCATACCATATGTAACGATCACCTCGCCTTCACCGGGTGAGGCTGATACGATCCCTATTGTGTCATCCCATACGGGAGGTGTATTTCCATATGGCACGATCGTCAGGGAGACTTTATCGTAGAGCATCACATCATTACCGACACTCTTCGCTTCTATCCAAAGTTCATAATCGCCTGCTGAAGCACCCCATTCATTCGTAAGTTCGGCACTCCAGATGTCGCCTGCCACCAGGTCGAGATCAAGGGGCCCCGGTGCTCCGAGGGGAGTGATATCAAGCCTTACATGCTCGACATCCCCCTGCCAGTCCTGCACATAAGCAACAACCTCGACTGTCTCAACATCTGAGTCATCAAGTCCTTCCCCGATCTCCTGGTTGTATATCCTGAACGGTTCCTTCTGATTACCCGGCCAGGATGCGTCGATTACGAACAGGATATTGTACTGTGGAGGAGGAGGGAAACTTATCTTGTATAGCACTTCATGTGTTGTATCGGGTAAAAATATGCGCCCAGGCTGATCCGTGGCAAACGCCTTGAACGGGTTCCTATCAGGCGGGTCGGAATTGTCGAACAGCTCGGTGTATTCATCCGGGTTGATCAATTTGCGCGTTTCTGTTTCGTCGCCTATCAGCAATGTGCCGCGCACGTCGTAACCGGTTAACTGTGTGGGATTTCTCAAAGTAACGCGTATGTCATAGACCCAGCCTTCGGGGTTGTATCCCTCGATGAATAACGCGATGCAATCAGGACACGCGGGAGCGGTAACGAAGGCGGTCACATTGACATGCATGCTCAAATCCCTCACCGGGATCGCCCTCAACTCTGATGTGACCGGGTCGTAGAGGAGATTATATGCCCCCCATATTACGCGCGTCGGTTCCAGTTCGGCGACAGGTGACGCCATGCCCTTATCATCAATATTTCCCTGATCAGGTAGTACGAGTTCACCGGCGGAGGAGCATCCCACGAGTAACAGGATTGTTGCCCAAAGCAATATTTGTTTACATAATAAATTCATAACCATCCAACACACCTTAATACTTATCCCCCTTTGAAAAAACGATCATCAGAACGGTGGATCGAACACCACGCGGAAACCGAGGAATGTCCAGCGATACCGCCTTGGCCAGGTATCACGATAAGGCAGCCTTGCCGCGTGCTGTACCCCGCCTTCCCCCACCAGCAGCCAGCCGTAACCACGCTGCATCGCATAAGTCCCGCCTGACGGTGGTATCAGGTTACCAGCCGCATATTCTTTGTACAGGCCCGATTGCCAGCCGTCTTCCAACCATTCGAAAATATTCCCGTGCAGATCGGATACACCGTAAATGCTGTCACTTTGAGGATAGCTCCCGATTGGGACGGATGGTGAGTATCCCCAGAATTTGGACGAATCAAATGTATTGCCCCATGTGAACAATCTGCCGTCCGTACCCCTGCCCGCCTTCTCCCATTCGGCTTCATGCGGGAGACGTGCACCGAACCAGTTGGTGAACGCGTGAGCTTCATACTGGCTTACGCCGGCAACTGGATAATCGGGATAATCAACGCCGATTGGATATTCACCTTCATTCCATTCTCTCGGTCTGGTTACATCGTTATTGTTCTTCCAGTTCCATCCTGAGGACGACCAGTATGCCTGGGTGTCATAGCCACCATCGGCCATGAATTCCGCATATTGTTCGTTCGTTATTTCATATCGGCTTATATAGAAATCACCGGTACGATTCATATGAACCGGGGTTTCTTCACTGAGATCACCGGCTACGTTATAGTATGGATCAGTAAGCGGGTCCGACCCCATGATGAAGTCACCTGCCGCAACATAACTCAACGGCGTCGGGGGATTGAATACCATGGCCTGTGTTGATGACAGCGGGAAATTGTGATATTCGACCAAGCCCTCGGAAATTTCGAAATCCTTGTATGCGAACATCCTTACGCCGACAGTACCGCCATCGAACCAGACTTCGTCGAGATCAACAGTAATGAACAGCTCAGTGTCCGCGCCAAGGTCGAGACCCAATCCCGAGAAGACCGCTGTACCGGATTGCACATCAAACGGCTCAGGTCCGGCGATAAGCTGGTCGTTGCCGGGACCGAATGTGATATCTCCGTCGTCGAGCCATAGCGATGCATTCAACACCGAATAATGAGCGGAACCGGTGGCGTGTACCCTCAGCTCATTCAGTTGCGGCGCGCATCCACCGCCGTTCAATGCACTCAACCTCAGGGCCGGGATTTTCAGACAGTCGCCGTATACCGAGGACGGCATCAGGTTTGTTCCGGAAATCCGGATCTTCTCCGCATCGGGAAGCGGGTAGGATTCGGCGAGGATATCGTAGTAACCCGCCTTGTTTGCCGCCCTGACTTCGAGGAAATACGCGCCAGGAACAGGCAGGACACATTCCAGATGTTCACCTGCGTTAGTAG
>CBDVBS010000491.1:0-3074 GCA_965372275.1 uncultured bacterium
CTGTCCGTTGATTATCCTGGACTTCACTAACAGTTATATTTGGTGGAAAGGAAGTATTTTCACACTAACCTCTTGTGTCAGGCTGTCAATGCGCTTAACAGGCTTCTTGTCGATAACCTATGCTGTTTCTTATGAAACGTTGGGGTTTATTCAATGGCTTATGGATAACAGCCGGATTTAAAGTCACGTCATGCGCTATTAGCATCTCGTAGGGGCGAGCCGGAGGCTCGCCCTCCGGCTAAGCACCCAGCATCGGAGGGTGACCCTCCGGGTCACCCCTACGCGAGACATGCAATGTCGAACAAAGCTATGTAATGGCGGAAGTCGAGGGGACAAGGGTGTCCCGATACAACAGAAACGGGTGAGGTTATTCCTTCTTCGGCAGCTTGTCCTCGTATTTCTCTATCGCCGCGATGGCCGCTGGGTCGCCGAGTTTCCGGGCTTCCTTGAAACACTTCACGGCTTCGAAGAACCTCTTTGTTGCGGCCAGCAGATACCCCTTACCCATCCATGCGTCACCGTGTTCTGGATTCAAAGCGAGTACCGAATCGAAACATATATGCGCCTCGGGATACTTGCCCGCCTTCACAAGCACCGCGCCCTTGTTATATAAGGCCTGCTCGGAGCGCGGGTTTATCCTGAGGGCTCTATCGAAACAATTGAAGGCTTTCCGGGGTTCTTCAATACTCGAGTATGCCAGTCCCTTGTTGATCCACGCGCGGATGAAATCCCTGTCGATTTCCGTGGCGCAGTCGAGGCACGCTATCTCCTCCTCGGTTTTTCCAAGGGAGCCCAATATGTAGGCGATATTGAACCACGCCCGCGCATCATTGGGATTCGATTCGACCGCATGCCGAAAACTCGCCAGTGCTTCGTCGGTTTTCCCCAGGTTGAGAAGCGCTTTGCCCTTGTTACTCCATATCCGTTCGACCCGGCGTTTGTTCTCAAGCTCGGGGTCGTAGTCACGCGCCTCGCCTTTAGCACGCTTGATCTCCGGACTTGCTTTCACGTTGAAGAACATCTCAAGTCCCTGGGTCAGTTCAAGGGCGTTGTCAAAACATCCGATTGCCTCGTTAAACTGCCCCAACTTGAACAGCAATTCACCCTTTGCGTTCCACGCTTCACAGTTTTCAGGGTTGATATCGAGCGCGTTTGTATAACATTCGATCGCATCATCGAGGAGATCGATTTCCGCCATCGCTTTGCCCTTTGATACCCAGGCGGCATCGAATTTCTCATCCGATTCCACGGCCTTGTCGAAACACATGACCCCTTCCTTCAGATGCCCCAGCGCGACGAGGCTTGTTCCCTTGTCGTGCCACTGATGGGCATCAAGTTCCTTCCCGGCGACCGGTTCGGGGGCACGTTTTCCGCATGTTTTTTCGTATGCGGCCATAAGCTGTTCGCGAAGTTCGGCGAAGTTCGCATAGCGCTTCTCGGGATCCTTGGCAAGACATGTGCGGATTACCTCGTTAATTGCCGGGTTTATAGTTGATGGTAGTTTAGGATGAGGTTTGGTTTTATGCTGACGTTCGAATTCTTCCTGTGTTTTACCGAAAAACGGCAGATCGCCGGTGATCATCTGGAAGAACATAACCCCCGTGGAGTAAATATCAGCCCGTACGCTGACCCGGCTGCGGTCATCAAACATCTCGGGCGCCATGTAGGGCGGACTTCCAGCCGAGAGGGACGGGGTTTTGGAGAGGGCGACACCTTGTGAAGTCAGGGCCTTCCGCTGGATATTTTTTTCGCTCTTATCCTTGGCGAGTAATGCACTCAGAAGGTCTCCACGTCCCTGCTCTCCTGTTGACGCGAGTATTTCGTCCATCATACGGGCCAGCCCGAAGTCGGTGAGCTTGAGCGTTTCGGCGTGAGTTATCAGGCAGTTGCGCGGTTTGATATCTCCGTGCGTCCCCAACCCTTTCGAATAGGCGTAGTTCATCCCGTCGCATACCTGGATGGACATTTGAAGTATGAGCGGGATATTCCCCATCAACCGTTTCCTGCCGATCATACTCTTCAGGTCGCCGCCGCTGATATATTCGAGGAAGAGAAACGGCTTGTTCTCAATCGTTTCGACAAACCGCGCCTGGGTAATATTCGGGTGAACATCCAGGTTGAGCCATACGAGAGCCTCGCGCCGGAAGCTGTCTGAAATCCTCGGATTCAGTTCAAATATCTCGTCACGGAATGTCTTGGCGGCGAGGGGTTCTGAGAGTTTGTTATCATAAACGATGTACACAACACCCATCCCACCCTGGAGGATGTTGTGAATTTCCCAGCGGTTCTTAATAAGCGCACCGATGTGCAATCCGTCAGACAAACCAAGTACTCCCCAAACCCTGTTAGTTTGGATACATAAAAGACAATTTAATCATGAGCTGGACTCAAGGTAAATAGTAACAGGCAAGATTCCCGGTTTCTGGTGATATAATGTTGCTCAGAGGCTCTAAACGGAATGAATAACATGGGATTTGATTCTACAGAAAATATTTCGGAATTGCTCGAGCAGCTCGAACATGAGGACAGTCGAATGCGCTCGAAGGCCGTGATGGCAATTGGCAAGCTTGGTCCCGGAACGAAAGGGATCATAATTCCGCTTGTGAAGACACTGAAGGATGAAAATGGCGGGGTGCGTATGCGTGCCGCCACCGCTTTGAGCAAAGTGGGTCTGGATTCCAAGGGCGCGGTGCATGCCCTTATAAAAGCTCTTGACGATCTCGACGCGAAGGTTCGAGCGAATGCGGCGTCCGCGCTTGGAAATATAGGCGCGAATTCGACCGATGCCGTCCCGCAACTGATGAAAATGCTCGGTGATGTTGACCTGAAAGCAAGGTGGAGCGCGGTGAACGCGCTGCCGAAGATTTGTTCCTCCCACAAAGAACTGGTTCCCGCGTTTATAAGGGCTCTTGAGGATGAGGATAAATCGGTGCGTTCGTTCGCCATCACCGCACTCGGGAAGATCGGCCCGAATGCATACCATGCCGTGCCGGGGTTGACGCATGCCCTGAATGAACTTTCCACGAAGCTGCGAAGCCACGCGGCATTCTCTCTCGGTAAGATCGGTACTGACG
>CBDVBS010000492.1:0-3071 GCA_965372275.1 uncultured bacterium
CGCAGGTCAGAGACCTACGGTACCCAGTTCGCTTTTAAAAAGAGTTGATTTACAGGATTGGTCTAAGTGTTTGTAAGGATGGTTACCCGCTACATGTCTATTCCCACTCGAAATTAACCTGGCCTTGAAGGCGGTCGAGGGCCAGGTCGATCCTCGCGGTGAGCACGGACGGGTTATACAACGCCTCTTCTATTCCGGTGACCTTTAACTGCTCGGTGAGTGATGATTTTCCGCGGAATCTCCTTACGAGGGTCCGGGCTTCGAGGAAGAATTCGGCTGAAACTTCGCGCGTGTCGATTGACGTCATCAACTGTGATCCCATCAGGTAGTAGCATACGGCAAGATTATAATCGGCGAAATTGCTGTCCGGCGGGTTGGCTCCAAGATCCAGCAACTCGCTTTCGGCGTCGTAGAAATAGTTCATCACCTGCATGGGCTGGTACCCCCCGTCCATGTAGGCCATGTATGCCTTGTACAGTGCTGTAGCGGCTTCCTCCCGGCTCGTTCCAGTGGGGACAGGAGCGGATGGGGAGCCGAGGATTGCCTTGAAATCTTCCAGTGCGGCGCTGCCGGCGAGCATGCGGTTGATCCATTCCTCATCGTTTTCGATAATTCTTATCCGGCTGACAGTAGTCGCGATCGCTGAGAGCTTCAGGATGGTGGCGTTGACGTCGGCGGGATCGTGGCTGCGAAGTGCTTCAACCGCGTCATACAACCCTTTGACGAATTCGAAGCGGTCCCTCTGGGTCTGGCGGACCACCTTGGAGCCCCCGCTGTTAGCGGATTCGGGGTCGCTATAATCGATGTCGAGGATGTCGAAAGGTGGAAGCTCCACATCACGGGCGGCTTCCAGCAGCGTATCGGGTGATGAAATTTCCGCCTGTACGAAACTAACTTCGAATGCTTCATACAAGTATGTGAGCCCACGGTCGAAACGTGCCGCGCTCTGCGTTGGCGCAAGAGCAAATATGTAGAAAAGAATAATAATTATGAGCATGCCTGCGAGTATCGGCACGCCCCAAGCAAGACCCTTCTTTGAGACGAGCGGTTTGCGTGGCGGTAGGACATCCTCGGGCCTCAACGGCCTGGTTTCCACTACACCGGCTGCTGTAGGTCCGATATACATCAGCTTCTGATGTCCAAGGGTGATTTCATCACCGTGATTAAGACCGGTACGCTCGATCCTGCTTCCGGCCACGAATGTCCCTTCGGCGGTACCCGCATCGTAGAGGAAATAGCCTCCGTCCTCCTTCGTGATCCAAGCGTGCTGGTTTTCGAGGGTATCATCATCCGGGAATGTCAGATCGCCCATTTTCCTGCCGATCGTGGTTATGCTCGGATGCAGCTTGATCTCCTGCCCTTCTTTTGGGCCGGACATTATTATCAATTCCGCTTCACCCGATTCAGGAGGCTTCTTGATCGGTGGCGCGAAATCCTGTCCGATGCCTGGTTCGGGCATTGCATCGATGAGAGCGAGGGTCAGGTCATTCGCTGACTGATACCTGAAAGCCGAATCCTTCGCGAGGCATTTGAATATAACGTTCTCAAGCGCAGGTGGGAATGACGGGTCGATATGTTTCAGCGGTTCCGCCTGTATGCTGGTTATCTTATGTATTATTTCCCCGAGGCTCTTCCCGTTGAATGCAGGCTGCCCTGAAGCGGCTTCGTACAGTACCGCGCCGAGGCTGAATATGTCGGTACGGGCATCGACAGGCGATGCGGTGGCCTGTTCGGGGCTTGAGTATTGGGGAGTGCCGATGAACGCAGCCCCTTCTTCGGGTGAACGTGTCTCACTTCCGATGAAGATAGCGACACCGAAATCGGTGATCAGGGCGCTTCCGTCGGGTTTTATTATGATATTGGCGGGTTTGATGTCGCGATGAATGACACCGTTGTCATGTGCATACGCGAGCCCCTCGGATAACTGCCGGCCCATGGCGGCGACACGCCGCGGCGTGAATCGCCCGGCTTTGGCGAGTTCTTCCTGCAGCGATTTCCCTTCGACGTAATCGAAGGCGATGAACCATACGCCCTCATCCTCGCCCGCATCAACGATGGATACTATATGCGGATGATTGAGCCTGCGCGCTGTATCGGCCTCCGAGCGGAACCTCTCCATGAGTGACGATTCCTGGTAGGCATCGAGTCCCGGGGGCAGCTTGAGCTGCTTCAGCGCGACCACCGTGTTGTCGCTGATACGCCTCGCGCGATACACGGTGCTGTATGTCCCCTGGCCAAGCTCTTCTATCAGTTCGTAGTCTCGCATTACAAATCAGGGCAATGTGTGCTATTCACATTGGCTTAACCGACATCGAATGAATCAAGGTCGGACGGTTCTCCATCATCCTTATCATCGGAAGGATGTTTCTGTGCTAAATCTCCTTTTACATCAAAAATAGTCAGTCCCTGTATGTCCTTCAATGCGGCGTCGATACGCCGCTCACAATCGGCTAAGGCTTCAAGCTCCTCTTTCATGGCTTCGAGGATGAACTTGTCCTTGATCGCGCCGCGCCTGTTCAACTGTGATAGCTTACGTCCCACGGCTATCTCCCGTCGGTTCAATTCCTGTTGAAGGGCGTTAAGTTCCATCTTGGCTTGCACCAGGCCCGTGGTGCGCTTTGCCTCGGTGGATAAACCGGAAAGGAATCGTTTCAATTTGTCGCCGATTGTCTCCATTTGGGCATCAGTCTTTCGGTCGGATTATAGCATACGCTTAACACGCTTCCGTACCCCGTACATTTCGACAAAAGGGCGGTTTCGCCAACATATATAATCTCTTTTAAAAGGGCTGAATAGATACCGGGGCATTTTCTTAAGATTGCATCAATGCGCCGACGGTTCATTTTGGGCATTTATAAATAACGCGGTGTTTCGGGAATTTATTTCCCGGCATCAGAATGCCGGGTTACATGAAATCAGAATATTCCATCTGGTTGATTTTGTTACCACGTTCGTGTGCCACCGCTATCCGAGTCTTCGATGACAGCGGTGCCTTATCCGGGTGGCACTGACTTGCGAGTCTTCGAGCATGTCAGTGTCTTCTCCTGGTGCCACGGATAAGCGAGTCTTCG
>CBDVBS010000493.1:0-3070 GCA_965372275.1 uncultured bacterium
CCTATGCCGCACATGAAGAATATGACGGCCATTATCATAAGGGGTTTATCGAAAGTGAAATCGCCTCGCTGAGAAAGGATGACACCCTTTATCTCGTAGAGGTTCGTCTGACCGGTTACGCCATACAGGATACTGAATCCGTATAGCATAAACGCCGAACACAATGCTCCGAACAGGAAATACTTGACCGCGCCCTCTGTCGAGAACGGCCTGTGTTTAAGCCAGCCGACGAGGATGTAACACGTGAGGCTCACGAATTCGGCCATCACGAAAATGGCAAGTATATCCGATGATGAGACGACCAGTTCGACCGCGCAAAACGCAAACATGATGAAGGCGAAATACTCACCCGAGTATTTCGGATTGAGCTCCTTCTCCTTCATCGATTGCAGGATGGTGTAAACCGCGGCGAACAGCGCCACGGTCTTCAGGAACAAGCTGAACGGGTCGATGGTCTCCAGGCCTCCCCAGAATTGTCCCAATGCGGCGTTAAAGTAACGTGACGTCAAGTACTGCGTATAGAGGATAACGCCATAACTGATGAGCAGGCCCGTCAATGCGATCAGGGGAGCACGCCAGCGACGTCCGTTAGGACGTATCAATTCAAGCACGAGAATAAGCAAGCCGGTGAACAGGACAAGTATCTCGGGCGTTAGAAGGAAGTATGCGCGATAGGTGCTGGCGTAAACTTCCATTGGTGTGTCGATCAGGTTACGGTAGATCCAATCAATAAGGTCCATTCTTACTCACATTAGATAGCCCATACTGAGTGTAATAAATAAAAACGGGCGATGACTCTTGCATCGCCCTGTAATTTTAAACTTCATGTATCAATATATCAAACTATTTTCTGCTTTAATCCGAATTAAAATCAACATTCAATGAAGCTTAGGTGATTCCCACATGGAATGACCTGGGTACCGGATCGGTCACGGCACTGAAACTGCGTCCGTTGTACTGCAGAAGCCTAAGGTTCAGAATGACGAGATCCTCGCTGATTCGAGCACCAGTGATTCCAAGGGCGTACCAGCCGGAATACCACATTCGGATTTCCTGACCCTGGCTAACCTTGAATTTCATTGAGCCATAAATGGTGCCAATAGCGGTCTTTTGTCCCCCTTGCTCCATAACACCGATGATCCACATCGGGATGCTCCTCAAGTCGGCCTGAATCGATGACCTGAAAAGGTCAAGAAGTTCCTGGTCAAGCGCACCCTTAATGCCCTCACCGGCGATCAGAGGCCTGAGTTCATCAGGAACAGCTTCCGGGATGAACAAGGGGTCTCCCCTGCTTAAACCTTCAGCCTCGGCGGTAAGGTAGGCCTCGGCGTGCTCATACTTCTGTTCGTTAACCGTCAATATATCTATTGCGGTGAGCATTTCATTTAAAGCGCCAACCTGGCCTTCATTGGCTTCATTATAAAGAAATGAAAACAACCCAAGCTGATTGTTATAGCTTGGTTCTTCTTTCCTCTCTGGTCGAGTTGTATCTTCCTCGACCGCTTCTTCTTCAGTAGCCTCTTCTTCCGAGGACTCATCCTCCGCTACTTCTTCCCCGGAGGTCTCTTCAGTATCATCGGATGAAGCCTCCTCGTCTTTGGGAGCGTCCTGCTGAAGCGGTCTGGCCACCGGTTCTGCTCCAAATGGAGCAACAGGGGTTGCAGATTTACCATCCCCGCCCGGGGGTGTCATCGTGACACCGGTACCGGGTGTACCGGCAGGAGTTTCAGTGGTTGTGCCATCTGTCGTATCAGCAGGCTCAGCATCAGCCCCTTCCTGTGAAGTGCCGAGTTCTTCCCCCCCGGGATACTTGGGCGTCTTAACATCAGGCCCGCAACCTGCGATGGAAACCATCAGCATAATAAGAGCGGTTACGAGAATGAAGTTCATAAGATGCTTTCTCATTCAAAACACCTCTTTTGAATATTCAAAATAATATCAATCAACAGTCTTGAATACAGAACTGTTTAACCCATGCTCATCGTTCCGGCGCCACCGCCGCCACCAGGACCGCGCACGCCGCCGCCACCGCCGCCACCGCCGCTGAACGAGCAGGCGGTCTGACCGGGAATATCCGGAACGGGGCCGGCGGTACCGTTTTCATTCAATTCATAAAATGTCAAAAGCATTTCAACTTCGATTGTTACATCCGTCAGAACCCTGCCGCCCGTGCGGGCGAGGGGATACGAGAAGTATGACGGTTCTTCGCTTACCTCAAAACAGTGGATGGAAATCAGTCTCTTGTAGTCGCCTTCCATGTTCTGGATTACTTCGATAAACCGCCTCAAACCCTCGTAATCGGCTCTCATAACAGCAGAGAACGTGTGGGCGGTGATCAGGGATGTGGTTTCCTGGGTGGGCGACTGACCGCCTTCCTCTGAGCCTCCACGCTCACTGAAGACGACATCCCACTCAAACTGCAGCAACTCCCAGGGAAGATCCCAGGGATCGTCACGCATATAATACTTGAATGATTCAGCAACCTTCAGGTAGAGAATTTCCACCCCTGCATAATCACCCATTTCGAAAACCTTCTCGTAGGCATCGAAGATCTCGAACTGGTACTCCTTAGCCGGCAGATTAATATCCACGGCATCCCCGAGCACATAATATTTTTTGTTTTCCTTCCACTTGGCATTGAGGATATCCAAGCGATCATAGTAGTTGTAGAGGTCTTTAGCCTCGCTGATGTACTGTTTGAGGGTGCTCTGCTTTGCTTTGTACTGGGAATTCATCGACTGAATATCCTCGGTTTTCGGTTTATACATCCACTGGTAGAAACCGCCCAGTATTATCAATGTGACCAGAACGAACACGATGATCATGATGGTCACATCATTCGTACCGCCTCCGGCCTTTGTCTGCGGAGCTTGCTGATCCATCCTGAATACTCCTTATAATCGAGTACATAACAATAAATAACAATCCAGTCAACAACTAAAGCCGTAATAATTCATCAGCTTTATGACGAGAAGAAGGTGACGACTTCCTGACCGAATACCTGTCCACCGACTTTCATCAGTTCCTGGTTCAGAGTTCCGGACATCTTGAATTTCCAGGGCAGTTCGGG
>CBDVBS010000494.1:0-3068 GCA_965372275.1 uncultured bacterium
AGCCCACCCGGCTTCACAAAAGCGATACAATCCTTAAACAAGCGCCATTGGGGACGGCCCCGAGTTATTCGGGAAAAAGCGGGGTCGTCCCTAATTATTAGAAACAGCATCCGGTAACCTGCTTGGATAGTGGCCGAATAATGGGGTCGGACCTGGTTTATTCCGGATAACTCGGGGCCGACCCTAATATTTCGAAATATTTTCTGTTTAGGTGTAAGGTTTTCGCTAAATCCGGCGCCTATAGAGTAGGGGGAAAAAGCAAAGGAGGATGAGATGGCTCGAAGAAACAGAATAATTATTCCGGATTACCCACATCACATTGTACAGCGGGGGCATAACCGGCAGAAGATATTCCGTAATAACGATGACCATCACCTGTACTTGCAGTTATTGACAACATACCTTGAGAAGTACGAATGCGGATTAATGGCTTATTGCCTTATGCCGAACCACGTTCACTTGATATTACGGCCACCGGATCGCCAGGCCTTGATCAAGGTCCTGCATGGTGTGGGATTCCGCTATGCGATGCTGTTCAATCAGGCTGCCGGACGTACCGATGCATTATGGATGAGTCGCTATTACTCATCCGTCATTGCGGAGGAACGATACCTCTGGCGGGCCGCGCAATACATCCACCTTAATCCGGTCAGGGCGGGGATTGTAAAACATCCATGTGATTATGATTGGTCAAGCGCGAGAATATTGATGCTTGGTGAGATGAACGGTGTCCCGGTTCAAAAGTGGTTGCAGGAAGAACAAAGGCCTTACTTCAGTAACACGATCCTTGAACCGGACGAGCAAGCATGTCTATACGCTAACATCAAACGGTGTTTGCCATATGCATCCGCTGAAGGATTCTCTAAATTATCCAAACTCACCGGCATCAACCTGCTTCCCAAACCTCAAGGTGCACCCAAAGGCCGACGAAAACCAAAAATAGGGACGGCCCCGCGTTTTCCCGAATAATTCGGGGCCGTCCCTATTTATTGGAAACAGCACCCGGAAACCCGCTTGGATAGTGGGCGAAAAATAGGGTCGGACCTGATTTATTTAGAATAAACCGGGGCCGTCCCTAATTAATCTTGGCGGTGTACTTGGTATAATTACACCCATGGACAATTCCCAGCCCATCGAGTACTTAGCAGTTTCGGCGCCGGGACGTATCTGCCTTCTCGGCGAGCATCAGGATTATCTCGGGCTTCCGGTCATCCCGTGTGCAATCAACCTGCGGATCACGATCACAGGCGAGTGCCGTGATGACCATCGGTTCAGCATCCGGTTGCCGGATATCAACAGCAGCGATGAGTTCTTATTCGATGGTGAAATCCAATATGTGCTGGAGCGTGATTATCTTCGAAGTGTAGTAAATGTGTTGAAGCGCGAAGATGTGGTATTCACGCATGGGTATGATTGTGTCGTACGCGGTGAGATCCCCATCAATTCAGGCACATCGAGTTCATCGGCATTGTGTGTGGCGTGGGTAAAATTCCTTCTGTGCATCGCGAATGATGGGCGTAAGGATTCCCCGGAGGAAATTGGCCGCATAGCATACCTCGCGGAAGTGGAAGAATTCGGCGAACCCGGCGGTATGATGGACCAATACTCGTCCGCCTTGGGTTCCGTGATATGTGTTGACTTCGAACCCGAATTCCGCATCACGCGCCTGCAGGAAGAATTCGGAGCTTTCGTGCTGGGTGATTCACTCCAGGAGAAGGATACGAAGAGAACATTGAGTCGAATCAAAACCGGAACATTCTCAGCCGTTGAGAAGATCAGGGACATGGTTGAAGATTTCAATCTCAATACGTCGAGTCTCGATGAAATATCGCCGCTGCTCTCATCACTTCCCGATAATGAGCGGCTTCTGCTCGAAGGGGCTATGAAGACTCGTGACATCGTAAAACGTGCACGGGAGCTCTTCGCATCGGGTGAAATGGATGATGCGACGCTGGGCAATTCCCTGAATGATCAGCAGAACGTACTGAGGGATAACCTTCGAATCTCCACGCCTAAGTTGGATAAGATGATCGAGGCTGCAATCGAAGCCGGTGCGCTGGGCGGGAAGATCAATGGGTCGGGGGAGGGCGGATGCATGTTCGCATATACGCCGTCCAACGCCGAAGCTGTCGCGGAAGCCATCGAGAAAGCCGGGGGGAAGGCCTTCATAATCGAAATCGATGATGGAGTACGGGAAGCGAATTAGGGACGGGCCTGAATAACGAGAAATGAGGGCCTGTCCCTCTTTTTTGAAAAATGAGGGACAGGCCCTATATTTCAGAATTGCAGGCACGTCCCTATTTTTCTTATTATTTTGGGTTTGAGTGTAAGGTTTCGGGTAAATCCGGCGCCTATATAGTATAGGAAACGAAAGGAGAAAGGTGATGACTCGTAAACCAAGGATTATTATCCCGGGATATCCGCATCACATTGTGCAGAAAGGGCACAATAAGCAGGCGGTGTTCCGGGATGACCACGACAGATTGTTATACCTGGAGCTGATGGTTTCTTATGCCGAACGCTATGAATGCCGGCTTATGGCATACTGCCTGATGAGCAACCATGTTCATCTGCTTATCAGGCCCGGAAGTCGTGAATCCCTCGTGCGGTTCCTCCACGGTCTGGGGTTCCGGTATGCGATGTATTTCAATGATTCCGACGATCGCAGTGGAGCACTCTGGGAAGGCCGTTATTACTCATCACTTATCATGGAGCAGCTTAATCTGTGGCGGGCCGCTGCTTACATATGCCTCAATCCCGTCAGGGCAGGTCTCGTGCGAGATCCATGCGCTTATCCCTGGTCAAGCGCCCAGAGGTTGTTTAATAACGAGCCAGCCGGGGTTCCAATAGATAACTGGCTTGGTGACAATGAGCGACATGCATTTAAAGCCGCGGTTGTTTCTGAAATCGATTCATTGAATATCCAAAAAGCTCTGAAACGTAATCTGCCATACGCATCGAAAGAGCTCTATACTAACATGACGCAAATACCGGCTTGATCCTGCCCGATTTAGGGACAGTCCCCAATGGCGCATTTTTAAGCTTTCAACACTGCTCTGGCAGCGGGT
>CBDVBS010000495.1:0-3041 GCA_965372275.1 uncultured bacterium
TTGCGAAATTAAGTAAACCCATCCCCGTTTTCGTTTAAATTTTTGATAACGAGACCAGGAGGGTTGGGAAAGATGACTAAAACAGGATCTACCCGAGAAGTAAAGGAATTGCGCACAAGCGTAGTCCCGCCGCATATGCGGGTGCTCCCCGAAGTAGTGGATTTCTCCAAGCTTCAGACTATTCTGGACCTTCCATTTCTAATTGAGGTCCAGAAGAAATCATTTAAATGGTTCTTGGAGTACGGGCTTCGGGATTTATTTGTGCGCATTTTCCCTATCAAGGGTTACTCAGACAATCTTGAACTTGAGTTCATCAATTATGAGGTTGGCGATCCGCTCCATGAAGTGAGCGTCTGCAAAGAGCAGGACAGGACCTTCTCAGCACCGCTGAAGCTAAACCTCAAGCTGATCAACCATCTCAAGGGAGACGAGATCATCGAGAGCGAAGTGTTTCTCGGCGATCTTCCCATGATGACCGAGAATGGGACCTTCGTCATCAATGGTGCCGAGCGTGCCGTGGTAAGCCAGCTTGTGCGCAGCCCCGGGGTTTACTACCAGACGAAGAAGACGACGAAGGGGAAGACCCTGTTCTACTGCAGGATCATTCCGAACCGCGGCGCCTGGATTGAATTCGAGTACGAGCCCGAAGGCCAGGCCATAATCCGCCTTGACAAGATACGCAAGGTGCCTGCAACCACGCTTCTGATGGGACTTGGATTCCAGATCAACCGCGAGAAGCGGATCATACATCACGAGCCCATCGAGGTTAAGGTCGAAGCCAAGCCGTTCCTCTTGCTGGGGACCGTGCTGCCCCACAATATTGCCCATCCCGAAACCGGGAAAACCATCGGCAGGAAAGGCGCCAAAGTCAGCGAGAAAATGGCCGAAGCCCTTTGCGCCGCCTATCCGAATGGCATACCGTGTACTTTCGAGATCAAACCGCTGGAGTTAGTCGATACGCTTGCTGAAACGTATGACCATGCGGAGATCGAGAACCAGCGTGACGCACTTCTTGATATCTACAGGAAGCTGCGCCCCGGCGACCCGCCGAGTCTGGAAAGTGCCAGGGTGCTTATCGAGTCGCGCTTCTTTGATGAGAAGCGTTACGACCTGAGCCCTGTCGGACGATTCAAGCTGAATCGAAAACTTGGCATCGAAATTCCTCCCGCTGTTCGTGCACTCACCAAGCTTGACCTCATCGAAACTCTCAGGAATATCGTTACAATGAAGGAGGGTCAGTCTGATGATATCGACCATCTCGGTAACAGGCGTATCCGTTCGGTCGGTGAATTGATCCAGAACCATTTCCGCAAGGGACTTCTCCGCATGGAGAGGGTGGCGAAAGAACGCATGGCCGTACAGGACCCCGCCAAGCTGACCCCGCAGACGCTTATCAACACTCGCAGCGTGGTCGCCGTGCTCAAGGAGTTCTTTGGATCCTCGCAGCTTTCGCAGTTTATGGATCAGACGAATCCCCTCAGCGAGTTGACGCACAAGCGCCGCCTGAGCGCCCTGGGTCCCGGTGGACTGAGCAGGGAACGCACGGGTTTCGAAGTCCGCGACGTACATCACAGCCATTACGGCCGCATCTGCCCCATCGAGTCGCCTGAAGGACCGAACATCGGTTTGATCGGATCCCTGGCGAGTTATGCCCAGATCAACAAATATGGCTTCATCGAGACGCCGTACCGGAAAGTCGTGAGAAGCAAGGTCACCGATGAAATCATCTACCTCGCGGCGGATGAGGAAGACCAATACACGATTGCCGAGGCGAACAGCCCTCTTGATAAGCTTAGCAGGTTTATAGACGAGAAGATCAATGCCCGGCATGGGCCGGAGATAGTTCGGACGTCGCCAAAAAATATCGACTTCATGGACGTCAGCCCGATGCAGATTGTGTCCCTTACCACTGCACTCATCCCGTTCCTCGAACACGACGATGCGAACCGGGCGTTGATGGGTTCCAACATGCAGCGCCAGGCCGTGCCGTTGATTGAACCGGAAGCGCCGCTTGTCGGAACCGGTATGGAAGGACGGGTGGCTCGGGATTCCGGAGCGGTGGTACTTGCCAAGAATCCCGGGACGGTAGTCGAAATCAATTCCGAGAAGATCGCCATTGAGACCCGGAAAGGTGAAATCGACGAATATCAACTCTCCAAATTCGTGCGTTCAAACCAGGGCACCTGCATGAACCAGAGGCCGATCGTATATCCGAACCAGAAGGTTAAGCAGGGTGAAGTAATCGCCGATGGTTTCTCTATAGATAACGGCGATCTCGCCCTGGGACGCAACGTCCTGTGCGCGTTCATGCCGTGGCGTGGATACAACTTCGAGGATGCGATCATACTCTCGTCACGTACCGTGAAAGATGATGTTTATACGTCGATTCATATTGAGAAATACGAATGTGAAGCCCGTGATACGAAGCTCGGTCCCGAGGAGATCACCCGTGATATACCCCACTTGGGTGAAGCGATGCTGCGTAATCTTGACGAGGACGGTATCGTGCTTGTCAGTACGCGGGTGAATGCGGAGGATATACTCGTCGGCAAGGTTACGCCCAAGGGTGAAACCGAGCCTACGCCCGAGGAAAAACTGCTCCGCGCCATCTTCGGTGAGAAATCACTCGATGTGAGGAATACTTCCCTTAAGGTGCCTCACGGCGATAAGGGTAAGGTTATCAAGGTCCGGAAATTCAGCAGGGATGGGGGAGATGAACTCAGTCCCGGTGTTAACAAACTCGTCAGGGTCATGGCGGCCCAGATGAGGAAGATCCAGGAGGGCGACAAGATGGCGGGACGCCATGGTAACAAGGGCGTCATCTCCAAGATCGTCCCCGAAGAGGACATGCCGTTCCTCGAGGATGGAACGCCTATTGATATCGTGCTGAATCCGCTGGGCGTACCGAGCCGTATGAACCTCGGCCAGATTCTCGAACTGCATCTCGGGATGGCGATGAAAAAACTCGGCCAGCGGGCGAATACCCCACGAAATATACGCAGAGGGGAGAAACTATCAGATTGACATCTCTTATTATCTCC
>CBDVBS010000496.1:0-3034 GCA_965372275.1 uncultured bacterium
CACACACGTCTTCGTGTTTGGGCGTGCTCATTCCATACTCAACGGGACACGCCCAATGCCGAAGACGGCCGTGGGCGTGGCACCCCATATACAAAAGTTGGGTACCGCTATCAGCGAAGATGCTGAGTAGCGGTGGCACACAATCAAGGAAAGGGAGATAATCCATGTCTTAAATTCACATTTCACGTGTTACCATCCAAATGCTATAATTCCACCACCTCGTATTCAGGAGTCCGTTATGCCGACCGCCGTAATTATCGCCGGGGGTGAGGGGACGCGGCTCAGGCCGCTGACATTCCATATGCCCAAACCATTAGCACCCATGTTGGGACGCCCGTTCCTCGATTACCAGATCGCGCTCATAAAAACCGCTGATATCCGGCGTACGGTGTTCAACCTTCATTTCATGGCTGATGCCATTATGAAGCGCTACAAAACCGGCGACGACTGGGGGATGGAATTCCGCTATTCAATCGAGCACGAGCCACGCGGCACCGCCGGGGCAGTGAAGATGGGCGAGGAATATTTCGGCGATGACGAGCTGGTTGTATTCAACGGCGATGTGCTCACCGATGTCGATCTGACAAGCGTGATTGAACTCCACCGGAAAAAAGGCGCGCGGGTGACAATCACACTGACCCGCGTCAAGGACCCGACGGCATACGGGCTGGTATTCACGGATGAGGACGGTCGCGTGGAGCGCTTTCTCGAAAAACCGAAAAAGGAAGAGGCCACCGTAGATACCATCAATGCGGGTATATATGTCATCAACCGTGATGTGATCGATGAAATTCCAGCCGATGCATTCTACATGTTCGAGAAGGGGCTCTACCCGACGATGCTTGAGAGAGGGGACCCGGTGTATGCCTACATCCACGAGGGATACTGGCTCGATATCGGAACTCCCGGGAAATATCTCAAGGGATGTTCCGATCTTATCAGCGGCTTAGCTAACAACCCCTTCCCGCTTGAACAAATCGGTCCGATCGGTGTGTATGGGCATCCCGATATAAAAGTCAATACCTTAGCTGAGTTAACCGGCCCGTGCTATGTTGATAAGGGCTCATCCATCGGCGGCAGTAAGATCGGGCCGAATGCATTTATCGGGCGTAAGGTGAGCATCGGGAGCGATGTTAGGATCACGAATTCCATCATCATGGACGGGTGCACCATCGCGAACGGGGTTGTGATCTCCGGGTCAATGATATGCCCGTGCTGCCGCATTGGTGAGAATGTCCTGTTGCCGAACGGCACATTGCTCGGTGGTTACAGCAAGATAGCAGGGATGTAGAAGCCAATTTCCTTTTGGTTTGATATGAAACCGAAGGTTCGTAAAATAGTCATAATACTAATGATCTGCATCTTACTTTTTGCCGTTGCGGTGTTTATCGTGACTATGAATTGGCTATCGGCACCGGAGCTGGAAGAATACCCCAAAATCAGCAAGCTATACGAAGAGGGGGATGATATATTCATACGGACCACTATGGATAAGAGGGGCGGTATTATCGACCTCGGATGGGTCGTATTTGAATTTCCAGAGGGAGTATTTTCAACCGAACATACAATCGAAATCCATGGTTCTGAACTTGAATTACCTCGCAATGACCTGGTAATCGCCACAAAACCATTGGAAGTGAATATTCATTCCGCACTTGAGGATGCATCATCTGAGGTATTCCATGGTGAATACACCTGCCGGTTTATGCTCAATGAGCTTCCCGTGCCGGAGGGTGAATTCGACGGGTTCAACCCATATGTTGATATACAGGTTGAATGGACCGATGAGGACGGCAGGAAACGCTCCGAGATGAAATGGGCGGAATATGACGGCGATTCGATTTATACATCACTGGAAAACAAACGGATTACGGTTGCGCTTGTTGATTACTCGCGTTATGCCGAACTTGTCAGGCAGCCTTCGTTGACCAAGGAACCCCGGGAGGTTCTTGATTTCCTTAAACGTCGTTACGGCAAGACCGAATTCCTTTCCCGGAACGAGGGTCCTCTGGACGAACGGATTCCCGTGGTTCTCATACATGGACTGAATCTTATGCATCCGGGCGAGGATGTATCTTTCTCCGACCAAACAGCGAATAGGAGTAAAGATATTTGGCAGCCACTTTTTGATGTGCTCAATTACGCCGACTGGATTTATGATGATTTCAAGTTCTTCTGGTTTGAGTATTCCACCGCGGATGAAATTTTTGGCGAGAATGGGAACGGCAGGCGATTGAAAAAGCAGATCGAAATATGGGCGAAAAACAATGACCCCGATCTGCTTGAGAAGCCGATTGTAATCATTGCTCATTCGATGGGTGGTCTCGTGGCGCGGGATTTCATGCAGAACCAGGATGGGAATGTTTTCAGGCTGATGACGATTTGCACTCCTCACTATGGTTCTCCTGTGGCGAACCTTGGCATGGGCGGTACCGGTGAGCTCTACCGGTTCGTGTCCGACGGAGTCGCGGACCTCGCTTGTAATGAAGAGATCACATATATGGACCCTTTCACAAGGACCGAGGACACCTCATTCTATGGTAATCTGAGCCTTGCCATAATGAACACGCAGTTCTCCGAGGACGATCCGCGGCTCATCTGCTACGGCGCGACGTCGGGGGGAATACCCAGGCCGGAGCCTACTGACCCGTTTGATAAGCTGATGCTTGAAACCCTTTCCACCGTGACCGGGCCCGAATGGCTTATGGAAACAAACACCGGCTTCCGTTCGGATGGCATTGTTACGTGGAGGAGCCAGTATTTCCGCAGAGAAGGCGGATTCCCGGACCCGGCATTTGAAAGAACCTCGAAAACGAAATTCCACAGAACGGTCTTTGAGGATTTCGATATCCTCGTCAGCATTTATAAGGATCTTACCCTTATCCGTGATGAGTATTGATGTATGGGGGCGGCGGGTCTGGATCTAATTGTTACCGGTGTTTAGGGAATTTATTCCCGAAACAGTACTGGATGATGTTCAAAGGGTTTCGGGAATAAATTCAAGAAACACAGTTCTTAGACGTGACAAGGACGG
>CBDVBS010000497.1:0-3031 GCA_965372275.1 uncultured bacterium
CTCCTTAAGGAAGAGCATTGCCGCAAATTGATCGTTTTCATCCTTGCTGCTTAGTAAACTGATAACTTCATCTTCAGTCAATTCTCCATTTTGAGCAATGCGCTTCAGGATACTCTTTGCAGATAGGTGATTTTTGTTACCCGTTATTCCAAGCTCTCTTATAAGTGCCGGAACAGCCGGTTTGCCGATCTCCACAAGGAAACTGGGGACATGCTCGCAAAATGAGCCATAATCGCATTTATCGACGCGGTAATTAACCCAATGCTCACCGAAGTCATTGTACTCAGTCATGAACGTGAAACCTCGATTGTCTTTCAGCAAACCAATCAGTACGGGGATTGCTTCCTCAATATCTGTTCCGATAGCTCTCAAGCTGCTTATACCGGCAGTGGTTATCACAGCGTTGCGATCTTTGACCATTTCTACCAGGTAAGGGACCGCCTCCTTTGCATCAGGTCCGATACGACCGAGTGCGTTAGCCGCTGCCGTGCGCAAGTTCACATTCCTTTCATTCACGAGATCGATCAGACCGGGAACCGCATCCCGCCCATCCGGACCCAATCCGGCAATGGCCTTCGCCGCAGCCCATCTGATCTTCGGATTTTCATCTTTGAGCATCAGGAATAATTTTGGGAATTGCTCTCTTGCGGCATCGGGATAATACCCGAGCATATTTGCAGCGGCCGATTTGGTCTCAGGGTTTTCGCTATCGAGTGATTCCATTATCGCGGGCAATGCATCATCGCCGACACTTCTGATCGCGCTTCGTGCCCCTTCCCTGATATCCCAATACAGGTCCCAGCTTGCATTGAGGAGTGTCGGCACCGCGGCAACCGCATCCGGACCCACTTTGGCAAGGGTTTCGACGGCTAACAAGCGGATTTCAGGTTCGTCGTTTTTCAGCATTCGTATCAGGCGGGGGACGTTTTTCCTGGTTGGTGTGGGAGGTTCGCCGCTGTGGCCGCAGCTTGATGCAAGCAGCGTGAAAATGACTAATGCCGTTAATGAAAGTTTCGTCGTTGACATATATCGGCCCCTCACTTTTTGTAATTAGGACGTCTGGGTCTTCAATGAGGTTCGGAAACCACCCCTTTGCTCGAAGACTCGTAAAGGGGTGCCACAAGAGATGAGCGTGTGATGCTGGATAGGATATATCCAGGAGTTCAGAGACTACCTGTGTCGGTAAGGGATGCCGGGGGTGTGCCGTCGGTGATGGGTTTGGCATCGTCCCCGGTGCTTGCGGTGAGGGATTCGAGGCTGGATGAGAATTTGTCGAACTTCTTTTCGGTATCCTCATATTTTCCCAGGGCATTTCGGATATGTCTGCCGAGTACCTGGTAGCTCTCAATGACGCCGGACATTTCGCTGCTCATCTGGCTGAGGCGGGCGAGGACTTCCTTGGTGCGTTCCTCGAGCGCCATACCCTTGAGGCCCATGGCGACGGTCATCAGGTAGGCGAAGAAATTGTTCGGGCTTACCGGGATAACACGCTTGCCTATGGCGTAGTCGCTCAGCGGTTTGTCGCCTTCGAATCTCGCGGTTACCATTTCGTAATAGACATTCTCGGCGGGGACGTACATGAACGCGAATTCGAATGTCCCCTCGGTCGGTCGGATGTATTTGCGCGCGATGTCATCGACGTGCTTTTTAACATCATTGCGGAAGCGTACCTTCGCGCCTTTCTGGATATCTTCGCCTTCCTTCGACGAGATGAGCTTGCGGAAATTTTCCAGCGGGAATTTTGCGTCGATCGGTACGATCCCGCCCGCGAGTTTTATTATGGCATCAACTTTCTGCCCGTCTTCGAAGCCGTACTGAAGCTGGTAATGTTCGACCGGTAGATGCTGCGCGAGGAAATCGGCGAGGAGGGCTTCGCCGAATCCGCCACGCGCTTTCGGCGCCTGCAGGATATTAGCAAGCTCTTCGACCTGCAGTCCGACCTCGCGCACTTTGCGCTGTGCTTCCTCAATTTTACCGAGCTCCTGTTTCACATCGCTGAAGATCTTGGTGGATGCATCGATGCGGTCAGAAAAATCTTTATTGGCTTTCTGGATGACTTCTACGTTCGATTCGAGCCTCCGGTTAATTTCGCTGATGGCATCAGAGATGCGTTTATCGGCCTGAGAGGTTGTGACTTTGAGCCGATCGTCCTGCTCGCGTCTTCCATCGGCGAGAGTTTTGCTCACCGAGTCGCGCATCTTTTCGACACCTTCGAGGAACGCCTGGTTTTGTTTATGGAGTCCGTCATAAACCCGATCGCCCATTTGACCTATCTTCGTGTCAAGCTCCTGCCGCGTCGCGGAGAGCTTCGTGTCGAGATTCTCTGAGATCTCGTCAACGCGGGAGCCGATTTTGTCGGAGAGATCACCGCCGCGTGATCGCTGGTTGAGTGTGATATAGACGATGATAATTACCGCCGCGAACAGCAGTATCTGCATTACAAGCATGATGGTATTAATCGTCGGACCGGACATGATTCTCCACCTCAATCGGGGGGATATGAGTATCATGCTCAAGAACAGTGCCAAAGGCAAGGGAATTTATTTAAATTTAGACCGGGTAATTTTCTTGACAGCAGAACTCACGTCTTTATAATAGGCCGTAATTTCGACCCTCCTCATAAGGAAGAAGACCTCTCGTGGGTCTTCTTTCTTTTTTCCAAAAGGCAATCATTCGAAACTTCTTAATGTTGAGCGCACGATGAAGTGATTGGCATGTTCAGGAACACTGACAAGCTTCGAAACGTTGGCGGGGATTCAAATATTCGTTTAACGCTTGTCAGTGGCACCCGGATGCTTGTCAGTGGCACCCGGGTATTACGTTTGAGCACGGGCAAGCAAAGGGAGGATTCATGGGGTATGGAAATTTGGTGGACGCTTGCGTGGCACCCGGAAGTCAGGCATCAGAGCCGCGACCGTCAGGGAGTGGACACTAAGGAGGCACGGGTAAGCTCGAAGACTCACTTGACGGGGCGGAAAATAGTCATAACCGGACCGATGTTTCGGGACACCCTTGTCCCGAAACCGCTCTG
>CBDVBS010000498.1:0-3022 GCA_965372275.1 uncultured bacterium
ACAGGATGATGGGGATTACAGCAATCCGATCATCTTTAAATGATAGAATTTCTGGTATTAAGTTGTCATTTTAAATTCGAGTAACTAACGGGTTGTTGAATGCGGAGGTTTTATGTCAAAACCATCATATTGGCTGGATCTTTTTAGCGGCAAAACTTGGGAAGAGTTCTTAGCTCACGGTGGAACCGTATCAGGTTTCAGGGAATCGCGCTGGAAAACTGTTCAGAAGATAAAGAAAGGTGATTACCTTCTCTGCTACCTGACGGGAGTATCCAGGTTCATTGGATTGCTCGAGGTTGTTTCTGAAGCATATAAAGACAATTCGGGGATATGGTCAGATGAGAATTTCTCGAGCAGGCTTAAAGTTAAGATAGTTATTGCCCTGACCCCTGATACATCAGTTCCAGTAAAAAGCCTAAGCAATGAGCTATCAATGTTCCAGGATATGCCAAGCCCGATTTCCTGGACAGGCTATTTCAGGGGTTCTCCATATAAATGGAAAGCGTCTGATGGAGAGATCGTTGTAAGAGCCATGCAAGAAGCTCAGGAGAACCCTATAAAGCGACCGGTTGACCCCAAGAAACTCGCACGCCGACCAAAGTCCCTAAAAACGAAAACCTTAGGGTCAGTAACAATTCCCGAAACGGACGACGAAATCGTTGAAGAAAACGAAACCGATGAGGTTATCACCCCCCATACAGAGATTCAGTGGCTCCTCCTTAAGCTGGGCAATGATATGGGCTTGGATATCTGGGTTGCTCGTAACGACAGGGGTAAATCTGCGCAAGGGAAACCATTCGCTGAGCTTCCGCGAATTAGAGACGAACTCCCCCAGCAGTTCGATGACGCTACAAATAGGACCATTGAGCATATTGATGTGCTGTGGCTTAAAGGAAACGCTATTGTTGCTGCATTCGAAATCGAAAGCACAACCTCAATCTACTCCGGCCTTCTTAGAATGTCTGACCTTGTAGCAATGCAACCTAATCTGAAAATACCGCTCTTCATTGTTGCACCTGATAATCGCAGGAACAAAGTCTTTGAAGAGGTTAATCGGCCTACGTTTTCTCGACTATCACCGAAACTTAGCGAGATATGCAGATATATATCTTTCACCAGCTTGCGTGAGGGAATAAAGAAAGTCGAGGATATCCTTAGTCATGTAAAACCTGATTACCTTGATGAATTATCTGAATCGTGTGAGGTTGAGGATGTTTGACTGCTGGAATATTAGGTAGATACCAACTCAAGGATTTATTCCCGGCAACGGGGTTGGCCGGGCTACAGAACTCAGGAGCGCGGATGTCTCGTCCGCTTATTGAAAGGATTTATCCCCGGTAACGGGATTGACCGGACTACGTTACTTACAGCAAAGTTAAGCGTCCGGATCCTCTTCTATTACAATACCTTGCATAATTTCCTTCATTGTTCGTTTTTCTGGTTGGTTTGCTTCCATCTTGTTACTTGCCGTTGTCTTAGGTGGAATCGCAATCAGGTACAACATATTCACTATGCCAAAGAAGAAACCACCCCAAAAATGGTCCATTGTATTATGTTTCTTTACATTTGCGAGAGCGAAACAGTAACCACCCCAGATAAGACCTTGCACAACATATCCCCCAATTACCCAGAATATCAATGAATCACTCATCCTTAACCTCCCTGGTTAATACAATTATTCTAAGGTCATATTAATTAAAGCAGAATAGATTTATTTCCCGGCTTCAGAAAGCCGGGCTACATGTAGTTAAGACTCATCTGCATCAACCTCAACAAATCCCTCAATACCACCCCACATCCCATCCATATCCCATAAACATCGACCTCTCGTCATGCCACCACTCTGTTGAGTCTCCGAATTGGAGCGGGATAAGGTTATCGGGATCGTCGGGGAGAAGATAAGAATAAGAGTCGGAGCCGCCGGTGTCGAGGAACACGCCCACCGACGGGGTTTCGTCGCGGAACGTGCGGAACGGGCTGTAGTTGGTGACGCCGCCGAACGAGTGGGCGTTCTTGCGAGGCGTGCGTCGATCGGCCACATAGGTGTCATCGCCCATGCGGTCCCAGAAAAGTGTCAGCGAGTTGAGGTCGGACGAACCGGCGCAGAGGTTGTCGAGCTGGTATTCATCGTCCCCCGCGCCGTCGATGAAGATGCCGAATGACCCGTCGCGCGCGTGCGCCTGGAGCTGGCGTTCCATATCGTCGTTGCCGACATTGTAGCGGTCGTCGCCGGAGAGATCGACCGCACATCCGATGGCGAAATGCGGCGCGCTTCCGCAGGAGTACTGCTCGTTCATGTATGTGTCGTCGCCGCCGCGGTCCTCGAGGCATCCGAGCGCCCACCAGTAACCCGCGCCCTGGCAATAGACGCTGCCGGTGTATTCATCATCACCCGCGCCGTCGGCGAGGAACCCCACTCCGCCGCCGAGGCTGTGACCGTCGCCGAAATCAGCGCGACGCCCGTAGCCGAATCCCTGCGCGAGATTGAGCGAACGTCCCTCGAACATTTCGCTGATGTTCCCCTCGGGGTCGGCGAAATATATATCGTCGCCGGAGCCGTCCACGAGCAGGCCGACGCCGAGTGTCGCGCCGAACGCCTGGGACTGTGTGGTGCATTTGTAAACGTCATTGCCCTCGACGTCGATGAGTATACCGACCCCGACATGCGCTGCTCCCTGCGACCATATGCGGGATTCGTAGATATCGTCGCCCGCATAATCGACCACCACGCCGGTGCCATACCACGCGCATCCGATGCCGGATTCGTCGCTTATGTATTTGTCATCGCCGTCGAGATCGAATATCGCTCCGACGCCGTGGTTGCCGCATGCAAGTGAGGCGGCAAGTTCACCTGAGTCGTATGTGTCATTCCCACCAAGGTCGATAACAATACTGATCGGCTGATTAAGGGAACGGGGTACGGCGGTGCGTCCAAGATAATTGTCGTCACCGCCGAGGTCGAAGATGAATGCATAGTCGCCTTCGATCGTATCGGAACCGGGGCCGAATATACCAACCCTAC
>CBDVBS010000499.1:0-3019 GCA_965372275.1 uncultured bacterium
ACCCGCTGCCAGAGCAGTGTTGAAAGCTTAAAAATGCGCCATTGGGGACTGTCCCCATTTAACTTAAACTACTTCGAACTAATCTCGGGTACCGCCCACAAGCACAAATAAAGGTGAATCTCCCATGCAAGGTGCATGTGCTTGTGGGTGTCTCGTATAATTTATTTGCCATGAAATCTTTAGCCTGGTCACCTACAAACTTCGAAGACTCGGTTGTAGGCGGCACCAGGCTTCTCCTTCCGGGTGCCACGCCCACTTCGAGTCTTCGAGAATGGGCGTGCTCTATGAATCTTGCATAACACATGGGGTGCCACGCCCACGGCCGTCTTCGGCATTGGGCGTGTCCTTCTGATGACCCCATCCGTGTGCCACCGCTATCCGCGTCTTCGCGGACAGCGGTGTCTTAAACGGAAACAGGGACGGGCCTTTAGACGTGAAGAACGCAACCGGAATCAGCGCATACCGTCTCTTGCCCAACGTCCAATCTACTGAGGCCTGTCCCGTATTAAACCTCGGGTGCCGCCCACAAGCACAAATGAAGGTGAATCTCCCATGCAAGGAACATGTGCTTGTGGGTGTCTCGTATAATTTATTTCCCATGAAATCTTTAGCCTGGTCACCTACAACCTTCGAAGACTCGGTTGTAGGCGGCACCAGGCTTCTCCTTCCGGGTGCCACGCCCACTTCGAGTCTTCGAGAATGGGCGTGCTCTATGAATCTTGCATAACACATGGGGTGCCACGCCCACGGCCGTCTTCGGCATTGGGCGTGTCCTTCTGATGACCCCATCCGTGTGCCACCGCTATCCGCGTCTTCGCGGACAGCGGTGTCTTAAACGGAAACAGGGACGGGCCTTTAGACGTGAAGAACGCAACCGGAATCAGCGCATACCGTCTCTTGCCCAACGTCCAATCTACTGAGGCCTGTCCCGTATTAAACCTCGGGTGCCGCCCACAAGCACAAATGAAGGTGAATCTCCCATGCAAGGTGCATGTGCTTGTGGGTGTCTCGTATAATTAATTTCCCGTGAAATTTTTAGACTGGTCACCTACAACCTTCGAAGACTCGGTTATAGGCTGCAACCGGCTAAGGATATATTGCTTCAATCTTCCAGTTTACAATTCGCAAACCATCATAATGATAGCCAGGAGGAGATAGCCTGCCGAGCCACTTTTTTACTTGTTCCTTTTGATACTTCGGCAAAGTATCCCACCAATCGGGTGAAAAGAAAGTATTTTCGAACGTGGAAAAGATAAAACGTACTATTGCACTGGGTATATCTGTGTTATCAATCTTCCTGAGGGAATCAATGAAAAGTTCAGCAATAGTTGTCTTGTGTGGAAGCCAACCGAATACGATCGCACCGCCGGCTTCCGCAGCAATGACCGAGCAAGTCAGGTGTTCCGGGAAAGCATCAATATCTGCAAGATCCTGAATTTGAGAATTATTAAAACTAATCTCTGGATAAAATAGACCGCTACACATTACTTCTGGTACGCGATCAATGCGAATTACGAGATATTTAAAATCAGCATAATTATGCTCTAAAAGGCATTTGTCGTAATCCTGCTTCGATAAGGTTAGTTCTCTAAATGAAACTTCTGCACCTATGTTCATATTGTTAGCAAACTCCTGAATCTCCATTTGAGCATAAATATCCTTACCTTTGTCTTGTTGTCTCATGATTTCAGTCGAACAACGAAGAAGGTTTTTGGCAAATACCTCCTTGCACAATGCCCTATAAGAAAGTAAGAAACATTGCTGTGGCGTAAAACTAAACGGTATTATTTCCAGGGGTTTGAACGTATCGTTGTCGTGCTTTTGACAAAATCCTGTGAAAGCTGACGCTTTGCTTATCCCCAGTAAGACTGGTTCCAAATAATCATCCCCTTTAACCATTTTAACAATATCTGGAATGAATCCATAGATGTGTCCATCTCGCGCTATTCTACTTAGCCCCCCTGATCGCTGTATTGTATGAGCGCGAATAATCCCGCCGTTGCAGTCGGTTTCACTTGCTAAAGGATGTAGGCAGTACTTCTTTGCTAAGAGTCTTTTAGTGCTTTTAAGTAACTCATCTAATGTAACCTTTGGAAGCTTCTCTCTATCAAGATGACAATGCTTGTACTTCTTTCCAGAACCACACCAGCAAGGTGAATTCCTGCCAAATTTCTTTTCCCGTTTCTTTGCCATTCTGAATTTCCAAATACCCAATACATGTAGAAGATAGATCTATTGTTTAAATGAGAACTTTAATATTACTACCTTACAAATGGAAGTAAATTTAGGTCATCTCTCGTTTACGCCCCCCCTAAATCACCGCCACCTCGTGAATCTCCCTACCCTCCGCATATCTCGTAATCGACAGCACCGATGCGTCGACAGTCTTATATTCCCCATCGACAATCAACTCCGCGATAACCTGCCCCACCGCTGGGCCATGCATCACACCGTGGCCGGAATATCCGCACGCTAAAATCATATTCTCACAATCCGGCGTATGTCCCAAAATCGCATGATGATCCTTAGTTATGCTATATAGCCCCGCCCACGAATCGGACAACTCGGCCTCCTCCATGAGCGGAAGGCGATGTATGTAGAGGTCGAGAATTTCCTCGAGGTATTCCATATCCGGGTTCTGGTTGAAACTCGACGGTTCATCCGGATTCGCACGTCCGAACTCGATGCCCCCCGATTCGCGCCGCATATACGCGCCCGTGTGATTATCAACCACCATCGGAAGGTCTTCGGGGATCGTATCCATCGGCGCGGTTATGTAGAGCACGCGGCGGTACGGATACGCCGGTATATCCACCCCGGCCCACGCGCCGACTTCCCTGCACCATGCTCCCGCCGCATTCACGAACACCTCGCACTCAATATCACCGGCATTCGTCTCAACACCGATGATACGCTTGCCGTCCATTTTCAGGCCGGTGACTTCCGTTTCGAGCATCTGCCTCACACCTAATTTCTTCGCCGCCGCGATATATCCCTGTGTGACTTCGTGCGGATCGAC
>CBDVBS010000500.1:0-3014 GCA_965372275.1 uncultured bacterium
AACCAGATGCTGGTCAATATAGGTGCCCCGGCCGCCGAGGAAGAAGTCGTTGAGGAAGAAGTAACAGAAGAAGAGGCTGAAGCCGCCGCGGCTGCCGCTGCTGAAGGTGAAGAGCCTACGGAGGAAGGCGTCGAGAAGAAGCCCGAAGGGGAAGCGAAGACTTAGGGCAGTAATATTTCAGATTATAAGACCCCATTCCCGTGGAGGGTTGGTTGTTTTTCTTTCGCCCCAAACGAAAACCCATAGATATGGTTGTGGTTGGACTGGGCAATCCGGGGCCGAAATATGCCCGTTCGCGGCATAACCTGGGATTCGCGGTAGCCAACAGATTAATCGGCTGGTGGACAAAAGAAGCAGGATGGAAACAGGCTTCGGATTATGTCTATATCCAGGGTAAACAGGGCGGCAGGACATTCCTGCTTATGAAACCGACCACGTTCATGAACCTGAGCGGAAATGCCATCCGTAAAGCCGGCAGGAAATTCGATATCAATCCCGGGAACCTCGTGGTGATACACGACGACCTCGATGTTGCCTACGGTAAGGCGAAGCTCAAGTTCGGCGGTTCACCCGCCGGACA
Organism: uncultured bacterium; assembly: GCA_965372275.1. Taxonomy (GTDB): domain Bacteria; phylum JAJVIF01; class JAJVIF01; order JAPKYR01; family CAZSPL01; genus CBDVBS01. Next base: position 581 of record CBDVBS010000500.1, read on the forward strand.
TAAGGGAGTTATCAGCATCGCCGGACGTCTCGGCACACAGGATTTTCATCGTCTGAAGATCGGTATCGGCATTGAAGGACTTAAGGATACCGTGAATTATGTCCTCGAACAGATGAACGATGATGAATGTGGGGAATTCGATTCCGCGATCGATCTTGCCTGCCGTGGAATGGATATCTTCCTGAACCAGGGACCCACTGAGGCTGTCCAGTATATAAATACACACGGCAAGTCGCTGGGGGATTCCCCGGTCACGGGCAAGGGGGAAGATGGAAGATAAATTTCTAAAGCGGTTATCCGGGCATTTCGAGGCGCTGGATGCTTTCCGCGGAGTAGTGGATGCACTCGGCGAATCAAAGGTCATCAACCTCACCGGCTTGCGTGGTGCATCCAGGACATTCGTGATTTCGTTCTTAGCGGAGCATATCGATGCACCGATTCTGTGGATAACCCCTTCTTTTGACAAAGCCAAGATCGATTTCAAGAACATCACCACGATCCTCGGCAGCCGGGTCAGACGTCACACATATGATGAAGAGGATGACAACGGAAACGGCGCGGATGCCGATACCCGTGAGACTATCGAACCGGGAAGGCAGGCATTTCTTTTCGATGATATCGACCTGTTGAGCCAGGATTTCCTCAGCCTCAACGATGTCGAGGTTATGTACTACCGCTACCAGGCGCTCGAGAAACTGACCCTCGAAAAGAATCCTGTGATCATCATCTCCAAGCGTTCTCTTCTCAGCCCGTTAATAAGCCCTGAGCGTTTCAAAAAAAATATCATCACGTTTAAAGAAGGGGACGAGATCAATAAACCGGAAGTCCTGGGCAAGCTGATCGGGATGGGCTACAGGCTTGTAACCCGCGTGGAGGAAGTGGGCGAGGTATCGAGCCGAGGCGGGATTGTTGATATATTCCCACTTGGGCGGGATATGCCCCTCCGGATCGATCTGTTCGGTGATGAAATTGAATCGATACGCGAGTTTGACCCCATTACCCAGCGGAGCCAGGCCAAGGTGGATAGCTTCGTCGTCAGCCCATGTTTCGAGGCGAACGTGGTCGGCACTCCCGACGCGGCCGGATTGCTCGATGATGATGGGAATTACCTCCAGGACACAATGGGCGGCAAGGTTGATGTCCCGCCGTTAAGGGAATTCACGCCGGTGGAGAAAGAGGAATTTGTAAAGGGGCAATTTGCATTCTTTGACAAGGCAACGATATTCGATTACTTACCCAAAGATGCAGTCATCGTTCTTGAATCTCCGGACCTTATTTTTACGGATGCCCTGAAAGGTACGATTCAACCCGCCGAAAAGGAAAGCGATGATGTCGATGCCGGGGACGGGATATACCTTCCCGAATATGACATTCTCGGAATCGAGCCCGGCGAGATTAAGAAAATAGTGGGGAACTGGGTTAACATCAATATCCTTTCGGACCTCGATGGTTCCAGGGCGAAAAGCTTTCATTTCAAGCTGAATGAAATACGAAAACCCTCAGGCTCCTTTGAAAAAAGGCTGATGCAACTGACCGATGCGCACAAGCAGGATGATATTTTCGTCATAACCCGCTCAAGGGCGCGGGTAGGGGATGTCCTGAATGAGATTGGGCGTAAGATACAGGTGGATTACGGTGATATGCAGGACGGGTTCTCCGCCCCGGGTTTCCGTGTTCTGCTTGACACCGAGCTGTTCCCTCGGAAACTGCCGACCTTCGTACGCTCCAAGGGACGGAAGCGGGCCCTTACGAGGGAAGAGCTCAAGAGCATACGTTTGGGGGATTATGTGGTTCACGTTGACCACGGCATCGGTGTATTTGGTGGGATCACACAGCAGGATATCGGCGGCGTCACGCGGGATTTTATCTTCATAGAATATGCCGGCGGGGATAAGCTCTATGTCCCCATCGAGCAGGTTGAGCAGATATTCAAATATTCCTCCTCGGAAGGCTCCGCGCCGAAGGTTCACAGGCTGGGGGCATCGGATTGGGGTAAACTCAAACGCCGGATAAAGAAGAAGCTGCTCGATATCACCTCGGAGCTCTATATCCTCTACAAACAGCGAATCATGGCCGAGGGGTACCCGTTTGGTGAAGATACGACATGGCAGAGGCAGGTTGAGGACGATTTCGAATACCAGGAAACCCCCGCGCAATTGCGGAGTTTGGCCGAGATTAAGCGTGATATGGAATCGAACAAGCCGATGGATCGTCTCGTATGCGGCGAAGTCGGCTACGGTAAGACCGAGCTTGCAATACGTGCCGCGCTCAAATCGGTACTCGCGGGAAAGCAGGTCGTGGTACTCGTGCCGACCACGATCCTTGCCATGCAGCATTACCAGACTTTCACGGGACGTCTGCAGGGACTGCCGGTGAAGGTTGAGTTCCTTTCCCGGTTCAAGAGCGCTCCCGAGCAGAAGAAAATTATCAAACG
>CBDVBS010000501.1:0-3014 GCA_965372275.1 uncultured bacterium
TTTCATAAAATAGGTGACTGTCCCCATTTTCCAATTAGAAGTAGTATGAAGCCCCGGCCGTGATGATGGAGTCGCCGCCGCCAAGGAAAAGATAGCGTCCACGGACGTCGATGTTATCCATCACGCTGAGCCCGAGAGCGATGTTGAATCCGTTCTCATCGTCAAGGCCATCTGAGTCGCCGAAGATGTAACTGTATCCGAATCCTAAGTAGGCTTCGCTGCCGAGTCCCTCGCTCAGCGGGTAGAGGTAGTCACCGTGCAGCATCCAGCCGCTCATTTCGTCATCATCGAAGTAATTCACTTCGAACGAGTAGTTGAACGATTTATAATCGAAGAGGTAATACATGGTGCTGTCGTTTTCAACGCCGTCAATGTTGGGGAACATAATTCCCGCGCCCAAGCCGGTCGTTCCCCCGGCGCCGCCCATCCCGGGCATTCCAAAACCGCCTTGCGCGAAACAGGGAGCTGTGGAGAAGAGGAAAATACCAAATGTGAGCAGAGTGAGAAGAAATCCATTCCGTTTCATAATAATTAATCCTCCGATTCTATTCCCAAAACTAAATCTTCTTCATCTTCATCACTATCGTCATAGTTATCATCAAGGCTCCCGGAGCCGGAAACGCTTTCCAGGTATTCAGTTGATGACTCGTATATCAAGTCGATGGCAGTCATTATTTCACGAACGACGTCATCCTCTTCGAAAAGCTTGAGTATCTTGTTCCCTTCTTTCAACAACTGGATGGTGCCGAAGGAGATAACGAGTTCTACTTCATCGGAGGGATCAAATTCTGACGGCATCCTCCACCTCTAATGCATAAAATTATCCTGCAAATGTATTTGCGCGCAGATACTATAGACGCAACATTTTCAAAAATCAACAAGTGCATTCAAGGAATTTTTCACACGGCCGTAATATTTCTATGCACATAAAGTAATGAACCGAATGGAGCGATAAGGGTTCATCCGTCAAAGATACGCTCATTTAAACGAAATTAATCTGATACTAAGTGAAGCAGTCATGAGTTCAAAGAAAAATAACGACGGTCTTATCCTCTCGGAGCCCTTCATTGCTGAACTGAAGGGGTTGCTTGATATCGGCAATAACGGGTGCCGCATAACCCCGCGTAAATCCGGCTGGATCGACGCGTTGTTGGAGAATTTCGGACTTGGCGGTCTGACCTCCGGGGAATTAGGGACGGCATACGAGCAGATTCATTCCGATAGAAAGCAGCGTAAGAAGGACGGCATATTCTACACCCCGCCGGAAGTTGTCAGGATGATCTTAGACGAGACCATCGACGGATGGTGCCTGGAGAATCCCGGACGACTGCCACGTATCCTTGAACCATCGTGCGGCGCCGGGGCGTTCGTGATGGGTGTACTTGAGAAGATGCAGCGCGTGATAGCAAAGAGTGATGGTTTGCCGACGCTCCTTGAATCGGCGGGTGAATACCTGCATGTCAACGACCTCGATCCGGGAGCGTTGACAGTAGCGACCATGTGCATCCTTCGTAAACTGTCGGAGTTGAACGAGAGTATCAGCGGGAATATCCGTTTGATGGTTACCGGCCATGATTTTCTTGATACGAAACTCTGGTGCAACACCGACGAGCCCGATCCGGGTGATGACGGTTACGATATAATCGTCGGCAATCCACCATATATCTCATTTTATGCCAAGGGCTCACAGGGGATAACCGAGGAGCAGCGGGCAGAGTGGTCGAAGCATTTCATATCGGCGAAAGGGCGTGTCAACACCTACCTGATGTTCATAGAGATGGCGATCAAGCTGCTGAAGCCCGGAGGACGTCTCGGCTTCATCGTCCCGAACACGTTCCTCATCATGAAAAGCTACGAGAAGGTTCGCAGGCTTGTACTTGATGCATGCCATGTCCGCTACATCGCCGATCTTTCCGCGGGGATATTCCCGGGCGTGGAAGTTCCATGCTGTGTCGTTGTGTTCGAGAAGCGTGATCCGTCCGAACTGGCGCTGGATCATTCGGTGAAGGTGCTGCGGCCCGCGTTCGAATCGGGCAGCGAGGAGATAAGCCTGGATACCGGACGTTTCAGGGAATTGCCGTATTTCATGTTCAATGTCGGGATGGACCGTAAAACCTGCGAGATACTTGACCGTATGGAGTCGGCATCCGAGCAGTTGAAGGTTTTCGTTGACGTTCGGGACGGAATCAACCCGGCCAATGTGAAGAAGAAGATTGTCCTCCCGGAAAAGGAAGGACCGAATTTCAAGCCCGTCCTCGTGGGACGTGATATCAAACCGTTCTCACTCGAATGGTCCGGGCTGTTCGTCAATTATGATGTGAATGCCATTGACAAATCGAAAGGGGAGTATTGCTTTCTCAGGGAAGAACGTATTTTTTTAGCTGAGCAGAAATTGGTCAATCGTCAGACATCCCGGCGTCTTGTCGCCGCTCTCGACAGCGATCAATATTATGCGTTGAATTCGTGCCATCTCACCCTTATTGAGGATGACAGGCTGGATATTCGTTACCTGCTGGCATTGTACAATTCGGATCTGCTCAACTACTACTATGCCTCTGTGTTCCGTGATACCGAAAAGGTGTTCCCGCAGGTTAAGACCGTGAATATTGAGAAATTACCGTTGAAATTTGGCGACCCCGAAATCTTAGCGTGTATAGTAGAGAAAGCGGTTGAGCTGTCTAATAACAACCTGGAAATTCCAAGGCGTAACGAGTTAATTGAGGATATCAGCGCGAAGCTGACTGAGATTTACGGTATTTCGGACAAGCAGATGGAATACATGCGGAAACGTGTTCCGCGCTGAAGCAGATATTTTCATTACCGAGAATGCGGGTTATTCTCCCTCATGTGGCTCCGTGAGATTATCGATGTCATCCTCGCTGAGCCATTCCAGATCGTTCAGGTTCGCGCGCAGATATTCCATTTCGCCATCGCAGAAGATGCATTCCTGCTCGAAAAACGCGGTTATTACTGGTTTATCAGGTGACAGAAACAGAATCTCTCCCGCCGTGCCG
>CBDVBS010000502.1:0-3013 GCA_965372275.1 uncultured bacterium
CGCACGGTTCGGAGGGGGGGGGAATCAGGTAACTGATTCTCCCTACCCCTATCATTTATTCAGAATCATCCGAGCCACGACCGTAAGGGAGTGGACAGAAGACAGAAGATTTATTTGAGAGTTCTATTTCAGGCCGTGTGCCACCGCTACTCAGCGTCTTCGCTGATAGCGGTGCCGAACGAAGACACTGATAAGCTCGCGGACTCGCTTTTCAGTGACACCCGGATGTATGCCACACGGAGGTATAGGTATTGAGTGAGAAGACACGGGTAAACTCGAAGACTCGTTTATCCGTGGCACCAGATGGTGTAATTCTTTCTATTGAATATATCCCAACCCTTGCAGGTCTTCCTTGAGTTTCTTTTCTTCCTCATCGGATAATTTTCGGGGGGATTTCTTATGCTTCGTGGTTTTTGTGCTCGTAATGCGTGGCGGGTTGGCATCGAACCAGTCCGGGTCGAAGCATTCATTCAACACTACGCCGTCCATGTCATCGGGAATTTCCAAACCTAATGTATGAAGTATCGTCGGGGCAAGATCGATTATCCTTGCTCCCTCCACAACTTTCGGTTCACCCTCTTTTTTCTTCAGGTACGGGTATCCGGACGCGATGCATATCCCCTGCATCGCATGTATTGACTGGTGCTGGTGCGCGAACATCTGGTAGTGGCTCTCCTGGTACAGCTTTTCCTTTTCAGGAGCGAATGATGTTTTTGTAAAACACTTCGCCGCCAACTGAACGACAAGGTCAGGTGCGCGTTCGACGAATGGTCCGGCATAGAGGTCTTCGCGACGGTGTACCTTGTCAACGATTCTCTTCCCGTCAGGGTCGGTCCATTCGAGAAGGGCTTTTGATATTGCATCTCGCACAGCTTCGTACTCAGCCCCGGGGTTCACGCAGCCGGACGGTTCGCGTCCATTGAGGTTAATGAAAATTCCACCATACGAACCGATCGCATAGGCCCTGGTATTCGTGAAATCGACCGAACTCATATCCGGCACGTTCCAGAGGGTCATCACCCTCTTCGAAATTCCCGGTATCACGCTCTTGATGCGGTTTTTAAGTGAAGCAGGAAGCAGTCTCTGCAGCCAGAGGATCCACCGGCGCGCAAAATTCCTGAGTAATTTTGCGTGACCGCTATCGGGGCTTTTACCGGGTGGATAGAATGTCAGATAGCCCTTGTCGGCGAGGAAACGGTTAAGCCCGACCACGAGATCGAGTCCCTGGGCGCCGTGATCGCTCACGATAAGCACCGGCACGTCGTGTCCCGCATAGTCACGCAGCTTCCCGATCCCGGCATCGGTCAGCTCGTAGATGCGGGGTATCAGATCCGCGTATGCCTCGTCGGTCCCCGGACTGCCGGGTTCGTAGTGATCGTGCCAGAACAGATGCTGGGCGATGTCGGTGGCCTGGTACACCATCAGGAGCACATCGGGTTCATACTTCTCTGCGAGCATCAACGCGGCTTCGGTTCGCGATTCAACCATCGTTATCAGCGATTTGGGGATCACTTCACGTCCCCGGTCATACGGCGGGGAGATGGCATAACCCGGGAATTTCTTCAGAAGCTCCTTCCCAAGCTCGTCGGGGTAGGTGAATTTAACCTGGAGGTTCGGCGTACCCATTCCGCTGATCATGATCCCGTTCACTTCACGTGGCGGATATGTCAGCGGCACATTAATGCTGGCGATTCGCAGCCCTGCATCGCTGAGGATATCGATGAAATCATGTCCCTCGCGTTCGGATGCGGTCACTAAGTTGAATTTGTAGGAATCCTTTTCACGCGCGAAGAAATCGAAAATGCCATGCTTGCCCGGATTCTGGCCTGACAGGAAGCTCGTCCATGCAAGCGGCGTGAGCGGATGTATTGTGCTTTCAAGGTCGCCATGCGCTCCGTCGGAGATAAGGCCGGCCATGTTTGGAAGACGTCCGCCTTTAATGAACGGGTTGATGACATCGAAACCCGCGCCGTCAAGGCCGATGATAAGGAGCTTCGGTTTTCGGGAAGTATTCACTGGTTTTCAGCACCAAACCCCGGTGCCTGTTAACAGGCTTCCGCTCATATACGTCCGGCCTGGATGTCATCGATGCACTCTTCCTCGATCTTGAAGCGCATCAGGAAAACCAGCGTACCGATTATAAGCAGTACCGGGAATGTATATGTCCATACTTTGAGGATCGGGTAGTACGCGCGATGCGGCACGATCGGATCATCGAGTACGATGAACGGGTCGTCATTCAAGTCCTCGCCCAATCGCTGGAAATCGAGTCTCCTTTCCCAGAACCATAAGGCCATTTCGAGGAGTTTCTGCTTCCTGACCATCCATGTTATATCAACTTCATACTGGGGCAGCTTATCGACGCGATTCCGCAGCTTGTTAACGCGCTGGGACCAGAAATCGTATTGAGCTTGCGACACGGCTTTTCGTAATACGAGGGTGTTGTATGCGCTTTGTACGTCATCAGCGGAAACCTTCTTAGCCAGTTGGTCCGTTACCTCGATCGCTTCCCGCCAGAACCGCACTTCCGGATGGTCCTCGGTGCGCCCGGTTTCGAGTTCGGACAGTATCATATTGGTTCGGAAGTGGATGTCATTCAGGAGAATAAGGGCATAATCAGTGAGGATAGCCGATGGCTTCTTAAAATCCTCGCCAAGACGGGCGAGTTCTATCTGGGAGTCCACATCCTCAAGTGCCCGATCAAAACCTGCTAACATCGCCATGGAGAGAAGTTTACCCCTCTCGGCGATAAGGTAATCGGTAATATCCTGAGTTACGCTGCGCTTTACAGCGATGCGCTCATCGGCAACGAGGGTTTCGTTTATCATCACGTTTATTTCAGCGAGTTCCTCCCGGCGTCTGTCCACAACATGCTGGATACCGTCCGCTAAGCTCCTGGTGTAATAGAGCTTTGTGAAGTAGCTCTCGAATTCCTCGCTGAAGAGCTGGGTGATTTCCTTCGCGAGTTCAGGCGTCTCGGCAACGTACGCGATGGTCATCGTTTTCTTCAGCC
>CBDVBS010000503.1:0-2999 GCA_965372275.1 uncultured bacterium
CAAGCAGTGCCAACGCGAAGTTCTTGATCGTATCCCCGCCGAAAAGTATAAGCGACAACAGCGGTAGCAGGGTTGTGATTGATGTATTGATCGAACGCGGCAGGGTTTGCACAAGCGAAAAGTTGACCATTTTGTCGAACGCCATACCTTTCTTGAGGCCGGTATTCTCACGCACCCTGTCGAAGATGACGATGGTGTCGTTGATTGAGTAACCGACCACCGTCAATATTGCCGCGACGAACGATGAATCTATCTCCACCTGGATGATGGCAAATACACCGCAAAGCACCAGCACATCGTGGAATAACGCCGCGATGGCGCATACCGCGAAGTCGAAGCTCATACGCAGTCCGACGTAGATTAGAATAAGCAGGCCGCCTATGAACAAACCCATGAGGCCACGGTATGCCAGTTCCCGGCCGATTACCGGGCCGACATAGTCTTGGGACTCTTCGAGCAATACAACGCCGGCCTTATGTTTCTCGACAACTTCAAGGACGGCGGCTTTAAGCTCCTTCTCCCGCGCTTTCACCGTTTCGTCCGTGCGGATCTGGATAACGAGCCTGCCTGCCTCGTTCTTGCCTGCCTGCACCAGCGGGATTGTCTTCGCCATCCCGTCAACCACGCTATGCAGCTCGGCGACAAGTTCATCCGAGTCCGTGATCTCGGTAACGAATTCAGCATCGTAAACCAGCTTATAGACATTACCGCCGGTGAAGTCGATGCCGAGCTTCAGCGGGTAGTGGTGGCCGTAGTTAAGCTCCGGGTTCATGATGTTGATGATCATGAAAATGATGCCAACACCGATCACGATCCCCGAGAGTCCGAACCACATCTTACTTCTACCGATGATATCAATTCCGTTCTTCTCGTTCATCTTACTTCAACCACCTTCCGCCGCTCAGGAGCCAGCGTTTTTGCATTGAAGGCAATGTGATGATCGACTCAAGCAGGTTCCTGGTGACAAAGAGCGCGGTAAACATTGAGAGCAGGATACCGAGACAGAGTGTTATGGCAAACCCCTTGATGGGGCCGGAACCGACTGACCAGAGGATGAACCCGGTGATCAGCGTGGTAACGTTCGCGTCAAGGATGGCCGTCCATGCTCGTTTAAATGCATCCTTGACCGCGGTTGCCACGGTTTTTCCCGATCCGAGTTCCTCCTTCAGGCGTTCGAATATGATAACGTTCGCATCCACCGCCATACCGAGCGAGAGTATAACTCCCGCTATGCCTGGCAGTGTCAGCGTCGCATTCAACATCACTAAAGAACCCAAGAAGAATACACCGTATATCAGCAGGGCTACATCAGCTAACAACCCAGGCAGGCGGTAGTAAATTAACATGAATAATAAAACGAGAATAAACCCGATGATGCCGGCCCGAATGGACAAGCGTATCGACTCCTCGCCGAGCGTCGGGCTCACCGTGCGTTCCTGCACTACTTGCAACGGGACCGGGATACGTCCGGCGTTGAGGAGCATCTCGAGCTGCTTCGCCTGGTCGGCGGTGAAACCTTCGATCTGCCCCGATCGCCCGATGCGCGACCTGATTACCGGACAGGAGATGATCTCGTCGTTGAGGGCTATGGCCATGAACTGTCCGATATGACTGCCGGTGTGCCTCGCGAACTTGCCCGCCGCATCCCGCGTGACCCTGAAACTGATCACCGGCTGTCCGCTGTAGAATGTGGTCTGAACCCATTCGAGGTCCTCACCGGTGATGACGATCTGGTTCCTGTCGGAATTGGGGTCCGTAATGATTACCGGACGCTCGTCTATATCTTCTTCCTCAGCTTCAACGCCGGGCTCTTCGCCGTTCTCGACAGGGGTTTCCGACGGGGTAAATTCGATGGTTCCGTCTTCGGTGATCTCTACCGGCACTAATCCGCCGGTATCATCGCCCGGCGTAACAACCGTACCGGGCTGCTCATCCGACTCGCCCATCTCTTCAATGATGGTTCCATCCTCGGCGATGGTCTCAGCCGGTTCAGTAGCATCGGCAGGCGTTTCAACCGGGATCTCGGCGTCAGCCTGCTCTTCATCTTCGAGAGTGCTCACATCGTTGACGAAACGGACGATCGTTCCCCTGGGCAAGTCCTGCTGACCCATATTCAACCACTTCAGGGCGTCGGCTCGGCCGATGATGTCCTTTACCACGTTGGGGTCATCCGCTCCCGGTACCTGCACCGCGATACGTTCATCCCCGACCTGCTGGACCACGATCTCCTTAACGCCGCCGGGGTCGATCTTGCGACGCATGACCTCGATGGCACCCTCCATCTGTTCCTGTGTGACTTCTCCCGAATACTGGTCCCTGTCAACCGCTAAAACAAGGTCAACTCCACCTTTCAGGTCGAGTCCCAGGTTGATAAAGGTACGATCCTCGGGAACGTCGGCGCTTCCCTGGTAACGTGCCAGCGGAACAACAATGAATACCAGCAACAGGAAGAACACCGTAAGCATGTTCCACATGCGTTTTGTACTGGTCGACACTTAACTGATGCCTCCTAACGCCATGTAGGCGCAAACACCCCCAAGCCCTCTTACAAAACCTGATATTATACGAGAAATTAAGAGCGCAAGTCAAACGTGACGGCATGGGATGGTGCGCCCTCGATTTATTCTGCTCAAATGTCGTGAGTGAAAAGCCTCGAATATCGTGGGTGAAAAGCTCTGGATGATGGGCATTTTGCTTATCCTTATTAACCTGAGAAGTCCTCATCCGGTAACCTGGGAAACCCTCATCCGGTAACTTGAGGGATTCTCATCCGAGTGCCACCGCTACTGCCCGTCTTCGGGCATAGCGGTGTTTGATACTATTACGTCGTTCCGGGTGCCACGCCCACACGCGTCTTCGCGTTTGGGCGTGTCTTATTAGTGCTAATCTCACGCCCAAGACCGAAGACGGCCGTGGGCGTGGCACCCGGAATCACGGTTCAAGATAGCTGCTATCTTTACGTCTTCGGAAAGTAGCTGCTATCCTTATAAAAAACAACA
>CBDVBS010000504.1:0-2999 GCA_965372275.1 uncultured bacterium
GGTTTTTCTCGGGCCGGCCGAGGGGGGGGGACCTGGTCTGGGTTTATAGTACCGGATTTTTGGCTATCCGCGGCACGTCGCGGGCGTTTGCACGCGACGGCACCGTTCTGGTCGGGACGCTTGGCGGACTTGTGTACGGGTTCAAGGATGAGTGATGTCATACTGATCTCAACCGGCCTTATTCTATACTTCCTGCAATCCTTCCCGTAAATGGTTGGATGGGTGAGAGATAAATGCGTACACTACCTAACTTGACTGAAAAACGGGTTGTAAACCACAATTAGTGTTAGCTGCACTTGGTTTACTGTTGTGAGGATAGCTAATTATTAGTCTTGGGAGAGGATAACAACTTCATCTATCAACCATGAACCGTAACCGGCATCATCTTGGCAACTGTCGGTCTCATCGCTTTCAAAGACAAAGGATATTTCATGCTCGGTCCCATCGGCGTATTTGCTAATATCAAAAATGGCTGTATCGAAACCCAGCAGGTATCCTGCGGGGTTTTCACCCATCCATGCGTCGAATGAACCGGTATATGTATAGTTAATACTGTTGAAATTGAAAGTGCCTTGCAGGTAGTCCTCAACATAAATGGGATTACCATCGACCAGCAGGAAAGCACCATCGAACCCAGGTTCGGAAAGGATCATATGCATCAGTCCAAGAGATGCGAGTGAGCTGTCAGGGATTGTTACCGTCCACACGGCGGCTTCATAATAGTCATTGCCGTAACAGGAGTCAGGGGCACCCGCGTCAAGCACTCCGGTATCATCCATAACGGTTGACAACTGCCAGAACTCCCCCGTGCTGAATTCCGAGAGATCCTCGAAGGCCCATTCGAGCCCGAGGGGATCCTCAAAATCCTCGGTTGGACCCTGGGTGAAAAGATCAATCTCAAACGCTCTTACCCGGTCGATATCCCAACCGGTGAATGCATGGTGGATTTCATCGGAGCTGAAGTTGAATCCGAATTCAATCGAATCATCAGGTGTAAGTCCCGTTATGAGAAAATTATGCGTTGCCCAATCCGGGTAAGCGGCGTTTTCCCCGGAGCGTATTTTAGACGTGACCCAGTTGCTATTGTTGATACGGTACGTGACCGCGCAAATGTCAAAATTCTTTTCAGTTTGATAACGGTGGGATAACGAAAGGCATATGTGACCGGATTGAGGGACGATGAGCTGCGGCGAGACAAGCGTGCAATCGATGTTGTCGATGTATTCACTTTCGGGAGTTTGCCCGCTGTTCCAGATGGAATACCCGTCGTGTTCCCACCCTATGGTCACATAGTCGTTGTCTTCGATTGACCAAAACGGCGCGCTCGTGAAGGTCAGGTGATCATCAAAAGGAAGCTGTTGCGGAAAAGGTGAATTTATCGCTATATCGGTTGCATGAATCCGATATGCCCCTAACGCCGAAAGAGCTACCAGGGCATCCGGGTCAAGGATATCTTTATATGTTGCCAATCCTGTGAATGCTGACACGAGGATATCAAATCCCCATTCCGGCATAACCGTAGGATTTACTTTAAACCTGTATGTTGCCGAATACTCGTTCGTGGATTCTGGTAAGGTTTGATATGTATATGGAATCAGCCCGGGTGATTCAATCGCCAAGCGAGAAATGGAGTCCGGGCCCTGCCATGTATAAGCGGTTATTTCATACTCAACGGCCCCGCCATTATTCAGGGCATCTTCGAAGTAAAGCGTGTTCCCGGTTTCAACAACGTTGATGGCAAACGGTTCAATCATATTGGCGGATGCGGGAAAATCATTCACCGGGTCATCCGGTGGCATAATCGTCGGCATCGCCCAACTGGCATCCACTGCGTAGTTGAAAACCATCTGGGATGGCCCATTAGGAAAATAAATCTTGTAATGCCGGGTATTTGTTGCTCCGGCTGAGAATATCCCCCTTGTAGCAAATTCGAGATTGGTTATATCTTCGTCCGGATCGAGGTCATCCGCGAAATATTTGTATCCGTTCAAAGTGGCATCATAGTGGCCAGTGGCATCAGGTACCCCCATCAAACCATCCACATAACCGGACGGCCCCGGCTTGGTGAACTCCACCGGGTTCCACCATTTCGTGTGCCCGTCAGGATTCATCAGGCGGATGTCCATCGGCCCGGCAATTCTTACCTTGTAATCATTGTACCCGGTAAGGCTCCCCGACGATATCAAGATGCCCCTCACATCAAACCCCGTGTAACGCTTCATTGATGTGGGGAAGGGGTGAGTTATGGAAATATCACAATCAAGCACCTTCCCCTGGTCTGAAAGAGATATATTCGACACAGACAGATTTACCCCCGTCGGCGGTTCGATGAAGGGGAGGATGTTGAGGTGGAGGTTTGCCTCGCGTGCGGGGAGAACATTTGCTGTATTGGTAACGGGATCAAAGATAATCGGGGAGTAAGACCAGAGGTGGTGGTTTGCGGTAATTATTCTTTGCTCCCAAAGATAATCTTGGTTTAAGGACAATCCTGGGTTTGCTGGATTCGGATTTGAGGATGAACAAGCCAAGCCAAATTGCAGGAGCATAATGCTGCACATGTAGAATAATTTATTACGACTTACCATAATATGTGTCCTTCGTCCGTTATATGCGTAGGGATTGATTCAATAGGACTTGATTTCATAGTCTGTGTAAGAACTACCCCCGATTGAAGCATTTATATAGTATATGCCTGGTACAACCTCGGCTTCGACATGCCTTGAACCAACACTACCTACGGTATCTTCATCCAAATAGATCTCCTGAATCGGATCCCACAAGCGCAAGGCAATATATGATAAACTTGGGTCTAAGACAGTTAAATCACAGCTTAATGTTTGACTTGAGGGGATGCTTACCTTCCACAAATCAGTTGAATCAACCGATCCCTGTACACTAGCCCCGTAGAGTTTTCCTAACGACATTATGGTGGCTGTTTCTATGCTGTCATTTTTTTCGACCTCGACATTGGCAAAAGGAGTGAAAGTCGCCTGGATAAA
>CBDVBS010000505.1:0-2998 GCA_965372275.1 uncultured bacterium
TCGAAGACTCGTCAGACCGTGCCATCAGGACAGTAGTATCTCAAGTGTCTATGCGAACTATCATGGATAAAACAACACAAATTTTATACTCAGATCAACCGGCAGATGCTATCTCTTCCAAAATCTCCTCCGCGGCCTTACGCGGATCCGCTGCCGCATAAATGGGACGTCCGACCACGAGGAAATCGGCTCCCCGCGAGATCGCTTCCTTAGGTGTCAGCACGCGCTTCTGGTCGCCGACATCAGTTCCCGCCGGACGTATCCCCGGTACAACCGCGAACGCCTTGTCGCCAACAGCGGTCTTTACATCGGCCACTTCCTCGCCGGAACAGACAATGCCGTCGATACCACATTCCGCGCACAAGTTCGCGAGACGTACCACCGTCCCACGAGGTTCGGATGCGAAACCAACTTCCTTGAGCATCGCGGCATCAAGGGATGTCAACACAGTAACACCGAGTAATTGCGCGCGTCCCCATCCTCCGGGACGATCCTCAATCTCGCCAGCGGCGATACGGGCCGCATCGGCGGCGACTTCGAGCATCTCACGTCCACCCGCCGCATGTACGGTGATAAATCGCGGGAACAGCATCGATGCCCCTTCAATCCCACCAGCCACGGTATTGGGTATATCATGCATCTTGTAATCGAGAAACAATGCCCCACCCGCACTCTTCAGGCGTTCCAATCCATCGAAACCGAATCGCGTCAATCCCCTCAACCCGACCTTGTAAGTCAGGGCCAAATCCGACAATACCTCTACCAGCTTAAGACATCCCTCCAGTGTTCCCCTGTCAAGGGCGACAATAAGACGTTCATTGGGTTTCATTGCGTCCATGAAACCTCCTCCTGGTATTTTTCACTTCATTATCCTATCAAAATAAGGGATCATTAGCCTTGAATTTCAAATATTTGTAGTGTATCTTCATTATGCAGGTATGCGTGGGAACTACCTCAGGTCGTTTGTGAGAACGGCAGCCCCGAGCGGGTGGGATCCTGAGGCCCAGGACCTGCACTTTTTTATTTCTCGAAAAATGGTACCCACCCCAATTGAATTGATTCTTTTAAGGTGTCGATAACTTCTCTTGGCCATATTTTCAACCCATTACCGATATAACGTCCTTTGTGATGATAGATCACCGGTTTCAAAGCTTTGAGATACCGATCCTCCGTGTATCCATACTCTGTAGGCTGGACTGAATAGAAAGTACTTCCAGCCACCGCATCAGCAATCTGCAGACCCATCCTTTTTCCGGGTGAGTATGCCTTAACGCTGCCAGAATCGATATACTTCCATTCAATTCCTCTCTGTCCTGAATCAAGCATTGGTAGTAAATCTAAATACTCCCTCAACTCTTTATAAGACATCCCCGATCGATTGGAAAAGATAATCTCTGCTGAACCATCACCTGGGTCTTTCCTAATCAGATGGTCTCGACAAAGCCAGGAGACTCTCTCCAAAAGTAGCCTTACTCCATAGAAATACAATATGTAACGCTTCTGGAATTTCTCCGGTTCTTTAAGACTTGGCTTATGGATAAGCACAGAAACCGTGCGAAGTTGAGATTTTGAAATCGCATCAATATATGGGATGCGATGTTCATGCCTGAGGTCGCGAAAATGGAGAGGTTTCTTCGGGGGTTTATTCAACAAGGCACGAACAGAATCAACGAGCTTCACAACGTCAACATCATTCTTCTTTCTCGTAATGACAGCGGAGAGAATAAACCAATCAGAACTACCCTTGGAAAATGAGAACCTTCATCGCCTGACTCATCGATGTACACAGTAAAAGAAGGCTTCCCACTCATAAACTGACACCCCGTATTGCATCCTTATCTCAGTGCATCACTGTTTAATACCCTTGACCACACTACCACTGCCCGTGTGCAGCCCGTAGAAGTATGTATCCTCGCATGCGAAAACAACCTTCTCCTCGTAAGCCAACGGCTGGCCCCAGACCTCACCGAGTACATCAAACATCCACTTCACCTGGCCGGTCCTCTTGTCAACCGCACGGAAGAAGAAATCCCCGCCACAGAAGTAGGCATATTTATCGTCCGTCACCGCGGTACCCCGCACACCGTGATCGTATTCCACCGCGTCCCCGCATTCGATCGGGGCTATCTCGCGTTCCTCACCCGATTCCGCATCGATGTATCTCGCGCGCTCACCTGTATATGCATCGAGGATGTAGAAATTAGCGTCCATGGAACCGATGTAAAGCCTCGCGACCGGCACTTCCAGGAAATCTATCTCCCCCTGCCGCATAGCGACAAACGATGTCTCTCCCGTATCCCCGGCTTCGATGACCGTCACTTCCTCCTCGGTCACGACGATCTCTTCACCTTCGGCAACGGAAAGCTCCCCGATCCCAACTGTACTGAGTTCGTTGCTGCCCAGCAGGAATTTATCAATATACGGACCAGCCCATACTTCGCTGCCGGTTTCGAAAGTCCATTTCTCCTCACCGGTGGATGCATCCCGGCAATATATATTGTGATCGAGGGATGTAAACCAGACCAACTCGCCATCGGTCACGGGCTCACCGTAAATCTCGTCACCGGCCTGGAATTCCCATACAAGTTCGGGAATACTCCCGGTGGTAATGCAATAGAATTTCCCCGCCTTATCGCCAAAGTACAGCTTCCCGCCATATGCCATGGGTGTGCAGCGAACCGGCGCGTCCGCCTTGAATACCCACATCTCCTGGAGGCTTTCCTTATCAATGCAATAGACCTTGCCGGTCCAGTTGGCGACAAATATCTTCCCGCTTATCATCGCGGCCGCGCCTTCAATCTGGCTGTCGGTTGCAAATGCCCACTGCTTGATGCCGGTAATCGGATCGATCGCATAAAGGTTGTGGTCATACGATGTCACATATATCAAGACACCGTCGGTTACCGGTTTCGAACGGAAACCTGCTTTCAACGGACGTCCACCGTTGAACTCAAAACCATCCACTACCTGGCCTTTGTCCTTGTCGATGCAATATACC
>CBDVBS010000506.1:0-2998 GCA_965372275.1 uncultured bacterium
ACTTCGTTCTATGTTAGCTAAAAATGATTAATCACTACTATAAGTCTTGCGTAGGGGTTACCCGGAGGGTCACCCTCCGGGTAAGTTGGTATTTGAAGACGGAGGCCGAACCTCCGGCTCGCCCCAACCATAACCACCAATGCAGGCAAGATGCCTGCGCTACAAAAACGGGTAGCGCGTATTTTTCGGGTAGCGCGTATCTATAGTGAGCGACAAGCGAACGATGATGCGCGCACTTGGCAAAACACCGCTATCCTCAAAGACTCGTAGTAGCGGTGGCACACGGACGGATTAACGATGCCACGCACGTGATTATTTTAAGTGGACCGTGTTTCGGGTAGCGCGTATCTATAGTGAGCGCAAGCGAACGATGATGCGCGCACTTGGCAAAACACCGCTATCCTCGAAGACTCGTAGTAGCGGTGGCACACACTTGTGGGACATAAATAAGACACGCCCAATGCCGAAGACGGCCGTGGGCGTGCCACCCGGATGAAGCAGCAATGGCACACTGATTGAGCAGTCGAGGTTCATAGATGGAGTTGTGGCACACGGAGTCATTTGGATTCAATTTTTCTGTATCCTGCACGCGTCCAGTATTCCCGCGCCAAGATCGAAACGTGATACATCTTCTGTGATATCAAAAGCTGTACCGTGACGCAGGTAATATATAACCGCATTCACATCAAGTCTCCCGATCCGCTTCAAAGCCTCCGTATATGCCGCTAATTGCGGGATGTAACGTTGCGAATGTCCACTGAAGTCTTTCCCCGGCACAACATCGCTCTTGTAATCGACCAACCATGCCGTTTTACCTTTCACCGCAACGAGGTCCATTCGGCCCTGCAGCATTATCCAATCCTTTGCCTGGGGTTTTGGATCAATGTCACCGGATAATTCGGCAATCGGCAATTTCAACGAGAACGCACGTTCAACCCAGATACTGCCGGCTGATTGCAGGACATCCAATAATGGCGGCGAGATAAGACCTATAAATGATTCAGCTAAACGCTCCGCATCCCATCCTTCCGGCATATCAATAAATCCTGCAATCCTCCCGGCTTCACGCGCCTCCCAGCCTTTTTGGCCAATTCCCCGGAAGTCGATCAATTCAAAAGCGGCGTGTAATGCGATACCGGCATGGCGTGCATCGTCCGAAACACCTTCATATTCGATATCCCATCGAACAGGTGCAAGTTCGAAACTCTCACCCTCCCGCGCATCCGGCATAGTGCTTTCATTTCTCCCGGCGGTTACCTTGTCCTCGATATTAACTGCACATGTATATGGATATTCGGCAAGCACCGCATGAATCCCCGGAGGAATTTCAATATCCTTTATTTCAATATTTATTATTTCAATAGGATGGAATCCCGCGATCAATTTTTGCTGAACATCACCTTCAACAACCTGTTTACGCGACCTCTCAATCCCGGCAGCGGGAGTCAGGATGACACGCAGTTGTGAGTTGTAACTTCCCACAAGATCAACCTGTCCCCGGGCGGTGTCAGGCTCCGAAGATGGGAATCCATCGAAACCGTCCATACCGGCCAGCACCGGCAGGAGCCAGTTCATCGGTGTTGAAGCGTATGTATCGAATCCCTGTCCCGGTTCTTCCGCAATTACATTCAGCTTGCCGGAATCGATAGCGCCCGAGATGACAAGATTCTCACGCGCGCGGGTGAAGGCCACGTATAAAATCCGCAACTCCTCGGACATCGAGTGCCCGCGAATCCGTTCTTTGAAAGCGAGATAGTCATATGTCGGACGCGAGTAACCGGCATCGGTGTCAACATATTTGTATGCTGGACCGTGATCGTCATCCATGATGATCTCCCCTCTCAGATCATCAAAATTGAATCTCTTCCCAAGATTGGGGACGAACACAACCGGGAACTCCAGCCCCTTCGCGCCGTGGATCGTCATGATCGTGACAACCCCCTCATCCTCGGGAGGTTCACCGGGTTCTATGCTCATATCACCCGCTTCGAGATCGTCCAGGTAATTCAGGAACCGCCTCAGTCCCCCCTCCCCCACCGGAACGGCATCCCGCGCGGCATCGACAAACCTCTCAAGGTTGGCGCGCATGATGCGTCCGCCATCCAGTCCGAGGACATAATCGGGATAGGAGGAATGCTGATAAATATCGAGCATCAATTCCGCCGGGGTCAATCTCGGTTCAACACTCCGCCAGCGATCAAGCTTCCGCATCAAATCCGCAAGCTTCTCGAGCGCCCCGAAATCGGCGGGTTCGTTCTCAAGTAACGCCAATGATGCAACATAAAGAGTGGCATCGTCAGACGCGGAATTACGCAGGGCATACAGATCACTTGCATCAATCCCGCAGACAGGTGAACGGAGCACCGCGGCAAATGGAATATCCTGCAACGGGTTGTCGATGATCCTCAACAGATTCCGGACATCCCTTATCTCCTGACCCTCGAGGAATCCCCCGGTACCCGCGACCCGGTGCGGTATGCCCCTGCGTTTCAACGCCTCGGCGAATACAGCCGCGCGACCTTTCATTGAGCGGAGCAGCACCACGATATCCCCGTATCCGGCCGGACGCCGCTCATCATCCCCGGATGGAACGGTTGTCTTCTCATCCTCGACAAGGCCCCTGATTCTCGCGGCCAACCAGTCGGCCTCGATCTCCAGCACGCGCCTGTCATCGGGATCATCCTCATCCGGTACGCTCCCGGAAGTCGATTTCGGACAGCTTATGATATTGAATTCAACCGGTGGATCTCCATCGGGACCTGACTCGCGGCTCGCTTTCAACACGTGACCCTGCGCATAATTAATCGACGCGGGGCAGTGAGTGAACAACATATCCATAAGACCGTTGACCGCATTGCATATCGACGGCAGGCTGCGGAAATTCAGGTCGAGATTTATCAGCCCGCCCCCCTCATCGACGGCGAGACGCGCTTCGTTCTCCATATACACGCGCGGCTCGGCTCCGCGGAACCTGTATATCGCCTGCTTGATATCCCCG
>CBDVBS010000507.1:0-2984 GCA_965372275.1 uncultured bacterium
GGCCTACCCGGGGTAGAAGCCAATTTATTTTATGCAAAAGTATGGCTTCAACCCCGGGCTACCAGAGGATTTAATGCTTAGTTAACAACCCCCATGTGCGCGCATCATCGTTCGCTGGCGCTCACTATAGATACGCGCTACCCAGTTTTGTAGCGCAGGCTTCTTATCGGCTTTCGCCATCTTCTTTCCGGGTGGCACCCTTCTGTCTTCAGAAGGGTGGTTACTTCCAACACCTGAAAGTCACATCATGAACCATGAGCATCTCGTAGGGGCGAGCCGGAGGCTCGCCCTACGGCTAAAAATGCAGCCTGACCCGGAGGGTGACCCTCCGGGTAACCCCTACAACCCCTACAACCCCTACAACCCCTACGCAACACATGCAATTGTTGAAAAATATGTCTAAATAGATGAAAATACTTGCACCTCACGGGTGGAATGTGTGTCTTTCTAATGGGGCAGGTTTCTTAGGTAGGTGTTTCTAAATAATTAGATAGGAAGCTCGGGCAAAATATGGAAGCGCAGCACATGAGGAACGAGTATTTTATGAGGCTTTACGAGCCGCATCACGCATCGGCATTGGCCTATGCGAGACGCCTTACGGGCAATGATGAAGACGCACGTGACTTGTTGCACGACTCGCTTGAAGCGGCGTTGAAGGCCTTCGGAAGGCTGAAGAAGGCTGAAAGTTTCAAAGCGTGGTTTTTCAGGATCGCACGTAACAGGCATATCAACAAGGTAAGAAGGCTTCAATTAGCGAGGAAATTCTGTTTCCACGCCACCCCGGAAGGACATCTTGATCTCGATGATCTTGCCGCTGAACGCGCGAAGTTGAAAGAAGCTATGAGTGAACTCAATCCGGAGGAACGCGAGGCGATATTGCTTTTCGAAGTGGATGGGTTCCAGATCAAGGAAATAGCGAAAATACAAAGGCGAAGTATTTCGACAATAAAGTATCGATTACGCCAGGGGCGGGATAAGCTGAGAAGCGCTTATTTCAAGGACACGTCCCCTCCATCGGCGCGGCCTGTGCCTGCACAGGATGATATAGGTGGGTAATATGAACTGCAAAGAATTTGAAGAACTGCTTGATGATTACATGAACAGGGAATTGCCTCCGGCTCTGCGCGCGGCATTCGAGGAACATGCCGATGAATGCCATGCGTGCGAGAGGAATCGCGACGAAGCCCTCACGCTGCGTAACCGCTTGAGGGCGGAGTATGCGCCTCCCATTCCGGACGGGCCCGATGCCTTCCATCATTTCAAACGGGAGCTTATTCTGAAGGAAGAGAGGATATCGCCCAGGCGGCGTCTCGCACCCATGCGCGGGTTCGGACTCGCCGCGGTATTCTGCCTGCTCGTGGGATTCTTTCTTATCAACGTGCCAGTATCCTACTCCCTCCCGTCCGGCATGCGGATCGTGATTAATTTCGACCCGCCGCTTACCGAGGCCCCTGAGTTCGAGGGTTTGATACTCCCACAGGATTTCTATGTGGCCTTGGCAACCGATGATACTCTCATTGAGAGTTTCGCCACGGTACAGGTGCCTGATGGACTTACATCCATAGAACTCGAAATCTCATCCAGCGACCCCGAGGTGGCCGCCAAGGTTTACCAGACGCTTGTCACCAACTACCCGGCGCTTGAGGGCGGGGACGTGGGATATTTCGGGGTGGAAGAGCTGAAGCATGAGCCGATACGTGTCATGCTCCGCGAGAGGGGCGAGATGGATGATATCCTCAGCGACGATGAGATCAACCGTATTATCATCGCCAAGATGCCCGAAATCGAAGTCTGGGTTGAGAATGAAATTCGACCGCTTGTGGACGGCATTGAGATCAACATCGAGGATATCGAGGATGCCATCAGGAGTCTTGAGGACATCGAATCGCAACTCGATGTAAAAATTCTCAACATCGAACGTGATGCGGAAAGCGATAAGAACGGCGTCATCAAGCGCAAATTCATCATCAAATTCGACGAGAGCGATGAACTGAGGGAAGTGGCCATTGATTTGTTCACGGAAGAAAACGCTTTCCAGGGCGATATCACGATGAAGATCATCAAGCTGGATAACGGCCTGTTATCGCTTAAGGATATCCCGTTGGATTTCGATTTGGACCACCAGGTCAAGGTCGAAGTCAACATCGACAACATTGGCGATATGATCGATGGCCTCAATCTGGAACTGGATATGCTCGATGAATACCTGAAGGGAATGGATGCGGATAACCTGAAGCCTTTCCTCGATGAATTCATGCGTGATCTCGATCCGGATAAGATCAAGGAATATATCTACATCTGGAAGGGTGAATTCCCGAATGGCGATGACCCGCAAGCAAGCGAATGGCTCGAGGCGCTACGGGAATGGATCAAGGAGCATGATGGTGAGTTGGGTATTGCACCACCGTCGTTCCCGTTAGGCGATGAGAACGGTCTCACAGTCCAGGTGTTCACCGACAGCGATACCGAGAAATTAGAAGTGAAGGTTATGACCACGGATGAAGACTTCGACCTTGGGGCGAAGGGTGACGATATTATCTCTTCCGAGATACTCACCGACGAAGACAGGCGCCGGCTTAAGGAGGGCGAGATCAGCAAGGATGATTTTGAGCAGATCCTCTTTGACCGCCTGAACGATCTTGAGCTGCTGGAGCACGATTTCAAGATTACCGTCTCTGATGATGAGGCTTCATATAAGATTTATGTCGAAGACGGCAAAGTGAATTTCGTATTTACCCGCACCAAATGATGCAATAAACCTACCAACGGGTGACTATGGGAATTCGGCCCGCGAATCCATCGGTTCGTGGGCCGGTTTCTATATGAAGCTGGAATACTGAACCTGAATGGGTGACATGCATCTACCTCCGTGTGCCACCGCTACTGCCCGTCTTCGGGCATAGCGGTGCCTTTCCTGGTGCCACGGTCAAGCTTACCGAATGATGGTTGGATTCACATCAGGATGGATTGCTTGCCCGTGTTTT
>CBDVBS010000508.1:0-2979 GCA_965372275.1 uncultured bacterium
CACCCCGATGTGCCTGACACCATTCTACCCTCCGGGGTGCCACGCCCACACGCGTCTTCGCGTTTGGGCGTGCCACCAGTGGACTGACTCGACATAGCTAATTACGGGGAATAGTTACCTGTGTTTAGCACGGGCAAGCTCCGGGATATTAATGGGAACTTTCCTTTCAAGTGGCCGCTTGCCCGTGGCACCCGGAATAATAGCTTAAGGTAGCTATTATCTTTTCTGTCTTCGGGAAGTAGCTGCTAACCTTCTAATCATCACCAATTCCCATCAGATGGGAACTTGCTCAGGAATATGTCAAAATCACCATTGGATGTATGCTCGTCTTCTCCTGGGCCGGGGTCAAAGTCAACAGTGTAATAGAACCAGCCCGTAACATAGGCATTGCCACTTTCATTGATAGCGACTTCTTGACCTGCATCCCACTTAATCCCACCCCAGGTACGGGCCCATTGGAAATCACCGAACGAATCGAATTTACTCAGGAAAACATCACCACTACCGTGGTCTGCATGCTCATCTACTCCGGGGCCGGGGTCGAAATCGGCAGTTCCCCCAAAATAGCCTGTAACATACGCGTTGCCGCATCCATCGATTGCGACTCCTTTTCCACGTCCATAATCCCCCCCCGAACCCCATGTACGGGCCCATTGGAAATCGCCTGCAGAATCAAGTTTGCACAGGAATATATCAGAAGCACCATTGGAAGTATGCTCATCAACTCCGGGACCGGGGTCGAAGTCAACAGTGTAAGAGAATTCACCCGTAACATAGGCATAGCCACCCCCGTCGATGGCGACATCAAAGCTATAATCAAGATTATCCCCGCCCCAGGTGCGGGCCCATTGCAAATCGCCTGCGGAATCAAGTTTGCACAGGAATATATCAGAAGCACCATTGGATGTATGCTCAGCCACTCCGGGACCGGGGTCGAAATCGACAGTTTCTTCAAAACCGCCAGCAACATAGGCATTGCCGCTTCCATCGATTGCGACTCCATTTCCATTCTCATGATACCCCCCCAGTCCGCCCCAAGTACGGGCCCATTGCAAATCGCCGCTCGAATTAAACTTGCTCAGGAATATATCCCGATCACCATTGGATGTATGCTCCTCTACTTCGGGGCCAGGGTCGAAGTCTACCGTGTCTTCGAAACGTCCCGTGACATAGGCATTGCCACTTCCATCGATAGCAACTCCAGAGCCTTCATCATTTACAATCCCGCCCCAGGTACGAGCCCATTGGAAAACGCCGCTCGAATTAAACTTGCTCAGGAATATATCATCATTGCCATTGGATGTGTGCTCATCTACTCCGGGGCCGGGGTCGAAGTCTACAGTAACCCTAAAATTGCCCGTGACATAGGCATTGCCGCTTCCATCGATAGCAACTCCAGAGCCTTCATCATATCCAGGCCCACCCCAGGTGCGGACCCATTGGAAAACGCCGATCGAAGTAAACTTGCTCAGGAATATATCCCGATTACCATTGGATGTATGCTCATCTATTCCAGGACCGGGGTCGAAGTCTACAGCGTCTTCGAACCGGCCAGTAACATAGACGTTACCGCTTCCATCGATAGCTACTCCATAGCCCCTATCCGACTCAGTCCCGCCCCAGGTGAGGGCCCAACCACCGCCAATACTAATAATGAAACCGTGCCGGAAGTATGCACAGACCGGTTTGTCGGGAAGCACATTGCCGTAACCTGTCGTATCCGATTCCACGGTGATCAGGATCTCGGCATTACCGTTCTGGGTGAGGTTCTCACCGGTGAAGTCAAGCTCATAAGTGCTGAATCCCTCTCCCCCGCCGACCGGGGTTAAGGCGGATGTAAACGGCAGACCCGCCGATGATTCACAGCGGACTATATTCGAACCGGCATC
Organism: uncultured bacterium; assembly: GCA_965372275.1. Classification (GTDB taxonomy): domain Bacteria; phylum JAJVIF01; class JAJVIF01; order JAPKYR01; family CAZSPL01; genus CBDVBS01. The sequence continues at coordinate 1,890 of CBDVBS010000508.1, forward strand.
GAAGTGATCCCACACATCTATGAGCAGCTTCAATTCACCGTTCCCTGAACCGGAGGATCCCGTGTAATGCAGCGTATTTATAACCTCGGTAACCTCTATATTCCACGCCTCCGGACGATTCGCCCCCGGTGGGAAATCATCCGGCACATCTACAGGCGGCGCACCCTGTGGAAATTTCCAGCACGCATCAACGGCATAGTTGAAACCCGGCTCTCCGCTTAGATCAATGATATATTGCCTGACATTCTTGGCTCCCGCTGAAAACACGCCTCGTTGTTCAGGGGTCAGCGCAGTCAACGGATCATCCTTCTCTAAACCATCGGCGAAATACTTGTAACCATTGACGGTACAATTAAAATCAACTGTATCAGCGGGATTGCCGAACATCCCATCAATGTAATTGAAAATAGTATCACCATGCGGAAACTCGGTGGGATTCCACCAGCGCGTATAACCATCGGCATTAAGCAGGCGGGTATCCCCTTCCCCAGCCATAACAACATCGGGATCATTGAAACCGGTGATCGAGCCATGGGTGAATATAATCCCGCACACATCGAAACCGGTATAAATATCCTGATCGGTGAAAGGATGCCTCAGCCCTATATCAATATCTAATGTATTCCCGTTGAATTGCGGTGGTCCTTCGATGGTCAGGTAAAGGAATGCAGGTGGTTCAAGAAATTTCAACGCGTTGAGATGAAGATCGGCATCGCGTAGCGGGATAACTTCAACGGTGTTGGTTTCCGGGTGGCATACGAAGGTGTAAAGGCTTAACAAACTGTGCTTGCTGCTATCCCTCTCTCCAACCGGATACGTATTCTCCCCAATCGCTGATTCTACCGGTGATGTATTTTGCGAACAGCCCGAGAGCGTAATCAGACTGATTGCGGCAATCACCATTACCCACTTACGAAAACACATAACAACCTCCCCGTTATCAAATGGTTTGCAGGTCGGCACCTCACTTGCCTGAAATAATTTTACCACAACCCTGACATGCCGGGTAGCGCGAGATTATTATGTGTGCGTATCTATCTGGGTAGCGCGTATCTATAGGTCGCTCTGCGACCGATGATGCGCGCACATA
>CBDVBS010000509.1:0-2975 GCA_965372275.1 uncultured bacterium
ATGTTCGAGCAGGTCGGTATTCTGCGGCGGCTCCTTCTCGAATACATCCAGCCCCGCACCAGCGATGTGCCCTGAGTTGAGCGCGTCGAGGAGCGCTTTCTCATCGACGGTACCGCCACGGGCGCAGTTGATGAGGTAGCTTCCGGGTTTCATTTTCTCAAGTTGTTTTTTGCCGATCGTCGGATCGACATTCGGGTCGAACGGGATATGCATGCTCACGAAATCGGCGTGAGGAAGCATGCCCTCAAGGTCTTCATGCATTTCGATAATATCCGGCAACGGTGATTCCTTGACATAGAGATCGTACGCGATCACCTTCATACCGAGGCAGTTGCATCGTTTGGCGAGTTCCTGGCCGATACGTCCGATGCCGATAAGTCCGAGGGTTTTTCCCATAAGCTCTACGCCCTTTAGCTTCTTCTTTTCCCACTTGCCTTCACCCATGCCCTGTGTGCCGCGCACAATGTGACGCGCGAGGGCGAACATATGCGCGAGGGCGAGTTCGGCAACGGATACCGACGACGCGGCGGGTGTGTTGACGACCTTGATTTTCATATCCTTGGCGTCTTTCACGTCGATATTATCGAGGCCGACGCCGCCACGCGCGATGGCTTTGAGGTTGGTTGCTTTTTCGAGGGTTGGTTTACGTATTTTCGTGCGGCCGCGTACGATGATGCCGTTATATTCGCCGATGACTTCATCGAGTTGCTCGGGGGTGATATCGTCCCAGACTTTTACATCATGCCCGGCTTCTTTCAGCATTTCGACGCCCCTTGGGGCAATGGGATCGCATACGAGTATTTTCATTTTTCCCAAACCTCCTGGTTTGATGGTGACCAGTGAAAAGATATTCGGTTTATTATGTCCGCTCCCTTCCGTCTTCGCTTCGCTACGGCGGACAGGTACAGTCGTGGTTCGGAAATCCATCTGCAGGCGGGACGCCTGCGCTACAACTCCGGGTGGCACCCTTCTGTCTTCAGAAGGGTGGTCTGAATCCCGAAATAAAACTCACGTCCGGGTGGCACTGACAAGCATCAACAGGGACTTGCATTCCCAATAGAGCTCCCGATGCTTGTCAGTGTCTTCCTCGTGTGCCACGGGTAAGGGAGTCTTCGAGTTTACCCGTGTCTTCTGATGCACCGCTATCAGCGAAGACGCTGAGTAGCGGTGGCACACGGAGTTGAGCAGAGTGGCACACGGGAATTGAGAAGCGTGGCACACGGAATATATTCAGTTATCAATCAATCGCACACTGAAGTGTGCGGCACCCGATACTTGGAATTCTTTGTCCACTCCCTTCCGCCTTCGCTCCGCTACGGCGGACAGGCACGGTCGCGGCTCGGATTGTCCACTCCCTGACGGTCGTGGCTCGGATAATTTTCAAGAACATCTAATGGCCTAAGATCTCATCTATCAATGCCAGCAGGCCGAGTAGATCGGGATATGTGCAGTCGCCCATGTGGGCAATTCGGAATGTCTTGTCCTTGATCTTGCCATAACCATTGGCGATGACGCATTGATACTTTGCGAGTTCATTATTCAGATCGCCAACCGAGATGCCCTTGGCATTATCGATGACGGTGAGTGTCTTTGACTCGTAGCCTTCCTCCGGGAAGAGCGCGAAATGTTTCTTCGCCCATTCGCGGCACTTGGCGGCCATCTTTGCGTGACGCGCGAAACGTTCCTCGATTCCCTCGGCAATGATGTCATCCATCTGGACATCCAGGGCATTCATATGAGCGATTGCCGGGGTATTCGGCGACTGACCTTTCTCGTACTTCGTCATCAACTGGAGGAAATCGAAATAGAACCCACGGTTCTCGATGGTTTCGGCCTTCTTGAGCGCCCTGTCGCTTACGGCGCATACCGCCAGGCCCGACGGCATCGAGAAGGCTTTCTGTACACCAGCGAGCAGTACATCGATGCCCAGATCGTCCATCGGGAGCTTGTCGCCTGCCATACCGCTGACGGCGTCCACGAGGAATGAGACATCGGGGAAGTCGTTCTTCATCATCTCGCCGATTTCCTCAATGGGAGCCCGCACGCCGGTGCTCGTTTCGTTGAATACCAGGGTCATGCTGTCATATTCACCGGTCTTGAGCTGGTCGGCAATATGCTCGGGCTTGACGGCCTTGCCCCATTCGACGTCGAAGTTGTCGCAGGGGATACCGTTGCCCCTGGTGATCTTGTACCAGCGTCCTGAGAAGGCACCGTTTGTGAAGTTGATACATTTTTTGGCGGTGCAGTTACGGACGGCGGCTTCCATGGCCCCGGTCGATGACGAGGCCATCAGGAAGATCGTGTTTTTTGTATAAAGGAGCTTCTGCAGCTTGTTGATGCAGCTCCACTGCAGCTCACCGATCGCCGGCATTCGATGGCCTATCTGGGGTGTCGCCATCGCGAGTAATATCTCAGGTCGTACTTCGGTCGGTCCCGGAATGAAGAGTTTTTTGTGCCAGGCCATATGTTTTACCTCTTTCAGAGAGTCAGTTTGCTAACCCACGAAATGGGATTCGTGGGTTACAATTATTTCGTCTGTAATAATAGCCTTCCTTGCCATACCGAAAAGGAATGAAATTATATGAGGGGCGGAATGCAAAGTCAATCGGTAGGAAGGAGGGATGCATCCTATATTTGATTTTGCTTCGCCGTCGACACTCGTCATTTTCTATCCGGGTGCCACGCCCACGGCCGTCTTCGGCCTTGGGCGTGTCCCAGTCACTACAGCATAGGCACGCCCAAACGCGAAGACGCGTGTGGGCGTGGCACCCAGAGGCAGGATAACCGGTGTAACTCTCAAATAGCACCATAATCAAGAGGCAGCTCGAAAGGATAGCAGCTACTTCCCGAAGACGTGAAGATAGCAGCTACCTTTTTTGCGAAGACAGGAAGGTAGTTGCTATCTTGCGACTCTTGTCGCAAGTAGCTGCTATCAATGGCACATTTTTAAGGCGTACAGGCCGCATGTTTAAAGG
>CBDVBS010000510.1:0-2975 GCA_965372275.1 uncultured bacterium
CCACGGTTAGCCCTCGAAGACTCGGGCAAACCGTGCCACCCATCACTCATTATTTGTGCAACGTTTAGGTTCAGTGTGCGATTTCCATCTCATTGCTCGATATAGTACCCGCCGAAGTAGCTGTCATCCCTGACAAGACGTATCTTCCGCGCCGCGCACGTTCTGTAATTCATGCCCGGCATTAACTGGACGCGCCCGCATAACACGACCACCCATCCCGGCCCACCGGCATAGAATGCATCGGTGACCTTGATCTTCATACCGGTCGGATCTCCAAGGACATCCTTCTTATCGCAGATGGAATATTGGGTCTTCGACATACATACGTTGAGCCTCGAACCGAATTCATCTTCTATCTGGTCGAGCTTACGTCCGGCTTTCACTGTGTATGCAACTTTCCCCGCACGATATATCTCACGTGCTATCGTCTCCACCTTCTCCCTGAGGCCCATCGATAACGGGTAGAGGTGCTTGTATTCACGCCTGGTCTTATCCCTGTTCGACTCGATCGTGTAAATTGCCAATTGCGCCAAGGGCAGCGCGCCTTTCGCGCCATCCTTGAATCCCGTATGCTCCACCGCCGATGTATCCAGTTCGTCCGCGAGATATTTTTTGATTGCATCGATCTCTTCATCGGTGTCGGTATCGAACCGGTTTATCGCGACGATCACCGGGGCGCCGTACTTCTTCATATTCTCGATATGGATTTTCAGATTGGCTATTCCCTTGATGCAGGCTTTCACATCGGGAGCGTATTTGTATTTATCTCTCTCGGTTTTTGTATTCCCAACCGGCTGAACTCCGGCCTGACGTTTCAGATCACGTGTTCCAACGACGATGATCATGAGGGATGGAATCTTCTTCGTGGCCCTGAATACCAGGTCGTGCATCTTCTGTCCGCCGAGATCGGCCGCGAATCCGCCTTCCGTGACCACATAATCAGCCAACTTCTGAGCAAGATTGAGTGCCGTGACGGATGAATTGCCATGCGCGATATTCGCGAACGGCCCGGTGTGAATGAATCCGCCGGAGCCGGCAATCGTCTGTACGAGGTTAGGGTTGATCGCCTGTTTCAATAGGGCGACTATTGCATCGGTGATATCCATACGCCCGATCGTGACCGGTCTGCGCCCCATTGTTCGCGCAACGACGATCCTGTTGATACGCCTGCGAAGATTCTCGATATTGCGGCTGATACCGAGTGTGGCCATGATCTCGGATGCCGCAGTGATGACTCCACGTCCTTCAACCATGAAATCCCCGGAATTCCTGCCGTTGGGGCTCGCGCTGAAATTGCGAATTGACCTGTCGCAAAGGTCATAGCATATCGGCCAGTCAACCCAGTTGGGATTCAGTTCGTGGATGTTCTTCCTGTCGTACGCCTTCGACATAAGCGTGGCCCAGACGAGATTATGCGCCTGGGTGACCGCCGGGATATCCCCGGTTAACGCGAAGTTGATATCCTCCATCGGAAGCACCTGCGAATACCCGCCACCCGCAGCGCCGCCTTTCATCCCGAGTGTAGGGCCCATCGACGCTTCCCGCAGCGAGAACATGGCCTTCTTACGTATCCCCGATTCCGAAAAGAACAGGTTCAACGCATCGGTCAGGGCGATGGATGTCATCGTCTTACCCGAACCTTTTGGGGTAGGGGTCATCGCGGTGACGCCGATGATGGCACCGTCCGGTTTATCGGCAAGCTCGCGTTTGACCAGCGTGTGATCGACCTTGGCGTAGATGTTTCCATAGGAGAAGAATTCCTGCGGGTTGATGGGGATGCCATACTCGCGCGCGATTTCCTCGATCGGCTTGATATGCTTGAGCGCATCCGACGCTATGCGAAAATCGGGCGGTGTGGGGTATTGAATATCAATCACATTTCACCTCTCCGGATGATGGGGAACATTATAGAACAGATTAGCGGATCAGGGGATAGTGAGGATTTAATATGACGTAGCCCGGCAATCCTTTGCCGGAAAGATATGTAGCCCGACATTCTGACTGATGTAACCCGGCATTCTGATGCCGGGAACAAATTCTTATCCGGCGTTATATACAGGAATATGGAATTTATCCATCAATGCGGACTGGCAGTCCGCGGCCCCAGGGGGGCGAGAGTTATTCATCTTGATTTTCTTCTAACCTCTCCGCATCCCACTTATCGTAAAGATGCAATTCCTTAATGTCGCCTTCCTTCACATCAATTCCGATGCCGAAGTTTTCGTAACCCCAGTGTTCGCTGTCGCGTTCGGGCATCCACCAGAGGGAGTTGTCGGAGTATTTTTCGGAGGGATATATACTCGGTTCGTCAGGAGTGGATGTCTCGTCAGCGTTGAAGTCCCAATCCTCATACGTGTCGTTTCCGCCGATGTCGAGGAACAGCCCGATCGATTTGGAATATGTGTAGTAAGCATATGGGCTCATCGGGTGCGGCTCGTCATAACCGGCACGGAATGTCCCGGCTCCCATCCCCTGCTGCCCCTTGCCGAGTATGTATGTATCATCCCCGCCGGTATCGAACAGGAATGAGTTCGAACGTATCTGCGCGCAGGCGATAGAGATGATCTTCGCCTTGTAAATATCGTCGCCTTCCTTATCTACGAGTAATGTATTCACATAGTCCCATCCGAAACTCAACCCCGCGCCTGCCGTCTCGTGAAGTTCGTGAACATCATCGCCGTGTTCGTCGATAAGGACTCCCATCGCGTAATGCGCGCCCGAAGCGTGTGTGAAATAAACAGACCAATATATATCATCGCCCCACTTATCGTATGCAAACCCCGATCCGTACCAGTAGCCGCATCCGAGCGACCAGTTGCCGCTGACATACTTGTCATCGCCGTATATATCGAGTATCGCGCCGATGCCCCCGGCCCACGCGTGACCGTCGGAACCATCGCCGCGACGTCCCGCTCCCGCACCCTGCGCCTGGCTTACATTGACCTTGTGATCCGAGTGGTAGTCACCGCGATTGT
>CBDVBS010000511.1:0-2958 GCA_965372275.1 uncultured bacterium
CTTATTCTTTCCTACTGGAGCGCTGGCTTCCAGCCGGCATGAGAACCACCTAACATTACCGTCCCCAAAAATAGGTCACCGGGCCCAGTCTCCCGGGCCCGGTTTCCTCCTCGCGATGTTGCTCCCAAATTTAAGCGGGCCGTTGCATAGCAGCAACTAACCCTTATATCTATTCTATGGCAGATCCAACGGGTCGGATCCGCCGTATGCTCCCATCTGCACACCGTCCATACCGGTCGTTAAACATGGACTTGAAACCATCAGGTGATAATCACCGCTCGATGGATTTTCATACTCGGGATTGACGTTCATCCCGCCGGCACCTTCCGAAGCTAAGTCGTCATACCTGTAAGAATCATCGGCCCCGGTCATCCAGACATCCGAATATGACTGCATCGTACCAGGCGCCGAACTCATCCCATATCCGTGACCCTGGTCGGGATCATTCACGTTGGTTATGAGATTGTTGACAACTTCGTTTGCACTGCCGTACAGGACATGTATTCCGTATGTATTGCCTGTAGCCTGATCTTCAAATCCGATACTGTCCATCGTCATATGTTCGATACTGTACCCGGTTGTGCCGTTGACCGTCACACCGGCCAGTGTAAGCTGGCAATCACCGGTTGGATGAAAGTCGTACAGCAGGTTGTTACTAAGCGTCACATGCGTTCCGCCGTTCATACGGACTCCCGAGAAACTCAGGGCATCGAACAACCCGACCGAGCCGCCTACAATCCCAATGAGGTTCTGCTTGATGAGCACATAATCGGAGTTGTACAGATAAAATATCGCTCCCGTACCCATCGGGAAAGCTGAACCCGGTGAAAACGCGAAATTATTAATGTAGTTCGACTCGAACAGAATATTCGAACTGGTGTTCACGCTGATCAAGATCGGCGCGCCGCCGGAAGCCTCCAGGTCCTGGAACGTGCCGTCGGTCAATGTAAACCCGGTCGCTCCCTCAACCTTCACGGCCTGCTGGAAGCTCTTCGTGCTCCCGGTCGATGTGAACTCGATATTGTGAAACTCAACGTTCGATGCGTCTAATACATGAATTCCATAAAGCACGCTCGTGCCGTTACCCTGCAGCGTGAAGTTCTCTATGATTGCACCTTCACAGAACTGCCCGGCATACATGAGGGCGTCACCCATACCCTGGACAACGGGATTCGTCGAGCCGTAGCCGCGAATATGCGCGCCGGTGATAAGGTCGACATTCTCGACATACGTTCCCTCTTTAACAAGCACGATCTGTCCGGGCAACGAATTCAGCATTCCGGAGTTGACCGTCGGGAACGGCTTCTCCTCGGTTCCATCAGGAATACCGGAGTAATTGCTGTCAACATAGATATACGGATCGATGTCTTCCTCGACAACGATGAGAACATCGTCATAGAGCGGCCACATATTGGTGGCGTCCCTCGCTTCTATCTCGCAAGCGTAATAACCCACCGGCTGGTTGTATTCGTTCGTAATCTCAATCTGCCACTTCTTCCCGGAGATATGCTCCATCTCGATCGGTTCGGTGAAACCGAGATTGCTCGCGTCAAGCGTTACGCTCACCACATCTTCCTGATGGTCGGCAACCTGGCAGATAACGGTGGCGGATATCACTCCTGATTCATCCAGCGGATTGCTGACATCCTCACCGCTGATGGTCCAGGGGTCTTTTGAATTTCCCGGGAAACTTGCTTCGACGATGAAGTTGACCGCATAATTCCTCGGCTTCGGGAAATCCATTACCATCAACCTGGTTATTATCGCACCTGGACCGAAAGCGTTGGTCGTATCGACAGGATCCCTGAACGTCACAAACGGGTTCTTGCTGAAAACCCCACCGTCGTCGAACAACTCGGTACGCGCCTCATAATTGACCAGCCTGCGGTTGTCATAATCGTCGAATAGCATAATCGCCCTGACGTCATATCCCGTGATGGTCGAAGGATTCCTTAGATTGGCTTCAAGGGTATGCAGGTTCGTCCCATCCTGGATTCCAAGCAGGTGAATGCCGATACAATCGGGGCAGTTTGGAGGAAGGATCATCGGAGTAACATTGAAATGAACCTCCACGGCCCGGTTAGGAACAACCGCCACATCATGGGTCGCCGGGTCGATGGTGAATGTGAACGCGCCTAATATCGAATGCCCCTCGGTCCCTGAGATAGGCGTATCAACGGTAACTCCTTCCGGTAGAACAGGCGCGCCCACATTACCGGAACAGCCAAAGACGACCGTTATCAGACCGAGAAGCAAAATTATTCCAATAGTCCTTTTCATAGTATTCAACATCGCAGCACCCCCGAATCTCAACAATAAATTACCATAAATTACAACAAATTACAAGACCTTACAGCAAATCAAGACGTATTTCTTTTCCCAAAGGTTCAAACCTCCGTTTATTTATAAAGATTAGTGCCCGGCACCTCACTTGCCTGAAATAATTTTACCACAACCGGAGGGGAATTCGGTTTATTTATTGGGTAGCGCGTATCTATAGGTCGCTCTGCGACCGATGATGCGCGCACATAGTTAATGCTGGACAGGCCTCAATAGTATTGTTCTTGAGCAACAAGTTCAGGCACTGTTCGAATATTACGTTCTTCACTTCTAAAGGCCCGTCCCTGTTTTCTGAAGAGAACGACGATGCGCGCTCATAATTACTCTTTAGCCCTGAAAATCCCTATCCGTGTGCTTGAGAGACCTAAGTCCGTGTGCCACCGCTACTGACCGTCTTCGGGCATAGCGGTGTTCTGTAACACTGACAAGCTTCAGAACCTCTGTTGGGGTTGTCAGGTCACGTTGACGCTTGTCAGTGGCACCCCGATGTGCCTGACACCATTATACCCTCCGGGGTGCCACCCCCCCACGCGTCGTCGCGGTTGGGCGGGCCCCCCCTGGGCTGAGAAGACCAAGCGAATTACGGGGAATAGTTTACTGGGGTTAGCACGGGGCAGC
>CBDVBS010000512.1:0-2945 GCA_965372275.1 uncultured bacterium
GACTCGAAGACTCGTCAGACCGTGCCACCCGGATATCATAATTCCTGATGCCATGGATTTATCCTGGACTTCACCAGCAGTGATATTCAGTGGAAAGGTAGTAATTCCATCCTGACCAGTTGGATGACGCTATAGATGCACTTTACAGGTCTCCCGACAATAATCAGTGTTGGTTTTTATGCAACGTTGGCGTATATATTAAATAAATAAGAATGGATAAAAAAACCGGCTCGATGAGCCGGTTGAATGAACTCGAAACTGGTGTTTGCATTAATATACAAGCACGGCACAATCATCAATATTGAATTTGTGCAGCATTGATGAATGGTCAAACGCCATACCGATTGTAATATGATAGGCGGTTTCCTCATCAAGGACGAAGGATGCATTGAATCGCGAGAAGTACCATCCCCACCATCCACCGCCGGTCTTCTGATAGTTATCGACTATTGAACTCGGTAACTGGAATTCATTTTGCAGTGAGTAGGAGTCGGTATCGTTATAACCCGCTCCCGCAATTGCTTCACCTATCGGGGTGAAACCTTCAACGGTTGACCCATAGGTTAACGGTAAGCCGGATGTCATATAGCCGACGAAGTAACCGTTGTTGTAATCGAAGCTGTCGTGTCGGTGGTTAAACTCGAAACGGACATTGGTCGCGCCTGAGATATATGGGATCCTTGGTGAATGGAACACCAACCAGGACGGACCGTAGGCGCTTGTACAGTTGGCTTCGATGTACAGGCCTTCCCCGGAATATCCGGTATTATCGAAAGCCCAGTTCACACCGCCGCCGTACTGTTTCACATAATTCCAATCCTCCAACGCACCGCCGTCGAAATCCTGCCCGGCGTAGAAGACGATATTGGAATTCTTCGATTCGCCAGTACCAGTACCCAGGTCGTAGAAGGATCTGACGACGTATGCATAAGAGCTGTGGTTGTCGAACGGGACTATCGATAGAGCGTCATGTGTGAAGGTTGGATCGGTTGTCTCATCAAGGAGATGTATATTGTCTGTGAGACCAAGGAATCCCGGTGCGGAATTAGGATCGGTGTCGATGTAAATCCTGTAGGCTTGTGCGTAGTACGCCGCCGGCCAGGAGAGTGTGAGATGATCCACTACCTCGGCATATGGTCCGATCCTTCCGGTTTGGGGAATGACGCCCTTGGGGATAGCGCTGACGACTTTCATGCGTCCGTCCCACCAGGGGAGATTATCCGGTGGTGAACTCTCGGTACCGCAACCGTTACTGCAGACAATTGAGAAAACACCGGGTTGGGCGTTACCGAGGTTGAAGCTTACCCTTATGTGACCCGTATCGATAAACGAAGCGTCGTATCCCTCGATCTCAACTTCGGTGAGCGGGTTAATCAGCTTAACGCTCAAATCAGGTCCGTCCACGAAGCCGCTCCCGAATAGATCCAATGTCGATGACATCTCGCCGACACTCATCGAATACTTCGACATGGTGCCAATCATGGCTCCGGGGCAGGCGGCTATCTCAATGGTTGGTTTCAGGTAGATCGCCATCGTCGCGTCGGGGGCGATTTCATCGTAACCCTGGTAATATCCTGAATCAATTTCAATAGCAACGAGAAAATCAGTATTTCCACTATATGATGGGTCTCCGGGAATTGTGAGCAATATCCGATTGGAGTTCATCGTATCTCCATCGAAGAAGGTTAACGCATCCGCATTGATCTCCCAGTGACCTCCACTCAGTATTCCGTCAGAGTTCTCGACCACGACCCTCGTTATCTTTTCCTTCAACGAACCGGGTCCCCAGAATTCTGACCAGTCGAATATCTCAATATCGAAGATAACATCCCCACCATGTGAGCTTTCGTCGAGGTAGTAGAGTGTGGAATAATCGCTGATGACGGCGTGAAACGGGAACGATGCGTTTGCGTTCATAGGATAGTCATCCGGGATATGAATCGGCGGTGATGGCACAGGTTCATTCCATGACGCTATGATCGCATAGTTGAACAATATCTGGGGTTCACCGCCTGCAATCGGGAACCGCAGGTCATAATTACGCGTGCTTTGCCCGCCGTAGGAGAAGAGTCCGCGCTGGGCACAGTTCCCGGCGTCGGTGTAGAATTCCTTCACTGTCTCTTCGGGTCCGATCCCATCCGCGAAATACTTGTATGCATTGAGCGTTGAATTGGCGATAAATCCTGAGTTCTCGTCGCTCAACGGATCGAAGAACCCGAAAGGCGCTTTGCCCGTGAATTCGGTCGGGTTCATCCAGCGGGTGTAACCGTCGCTGTTGAGAAGAACCGGATCGACGCCCGGGACCGGAAACCTGAGATTTGGATTTTCAACACCTACGCCGGAACCGTCGGTCATGAACAGGCCCATAACATCGAACCCGCAGAATTCCGACAACTCTTGAAATGGATGTGAAAGGGTGACACCGATCTTGCAGTCACCCGTATAGCCGAGATCTTCATAATCAAGGATCTCTATATCGATGTGAATCATTTCACCGTCAGGCCCGTGAAGAAACGGAGAGACATTGAGTGTAAGCCATGCGGTACGATTCGGAATTATTTCCAACCTGTTTTCCGCCGGATATAAAGCAACGTTGTAGAATCCCCACAACCGTTCCTTGCCGCCTTGAGCCTCACGTTGTGAGGTGACCTGGGCACTGTCTTCCTCATAGCTGGAAGTTATGATGTCCGGCGTGCTTGAACATGCAAGGTAAACCCCAAGAAAAACAAAAACGCAAACGGTTAAGAAAGCTAACCACTTCACGGGTTTCATATCGTTCCTCCGGCGCAGTTTGTAATACTATTAATAGATTCCTAAAAGGGGTAAGTTCTGTTATTTATACGTCTTAATCCTGATATGGTTTTGATCATATCAATTCCGATTGCTGGGTTTGGAGGGATTCGCGGTGATACTAATGAGGAAACTATGTTTACATCGATGGACAG
>CBDVBS010000513.1:0-2944 GCA_965372275.1 uncultured bacterium
CCACGCAAACCCGCTGCCAGAGCAGTGTTGAAAGCTTAAAAATGCGCCATTGAGGCCAGTCCCTATTTTTCGGCTTTTTCAACAGCCCCGGGGGTGCCCGCGGTCCAACGAATGCCATGATTCAAGACAGCCTCAAGAACATAAGGGTGCCACAAGAGAGATATAAGTAACCCACGAAATGGGATTCGCGGGTTACAATCAAATTTTAAATTACCGACGCCTGCTTTTTCTTAACTGTCACTTATGCATATGAATCCGTGTGTACCTGATACTGCATAGAGATCACCGTTGGAATCTATCGCGCAGGCACCTAAGGATTGACCTCCGTATATCCCACCAACAGTAGAAGACTGCCAATTGAGGGTGCAATCCGGGTTGAATGCAAATATCCTGGTGCTCCCGTTGATATAGATTGTCCCATCGGCACCTATAGCGGGAATGGATGATGATTTCATGTTGTAACTTGTACCACTGGCGTTCACCTGGCTGCCATCATCGGGATCGAGTCTTATAAGCTGTTCCAGCCACTCCGGAGATCCGTTATTGGCAACGACGTAAATATCCCCATCCGGCCCTTCAGCAGCGGATGTGATGTCAAACCTGTAACCGGGGAGAGGAACCACATTCCATTTTGGAGTGCCATCTGAATTGATAGCATAGACTGCACCCGATTGTGTCGTCATAATGATGACACCATCACTCAGGACAGTAGGCGTACCCTGCGAATTCCCGGTGGAAGCCGACCATAATATTGCCCCGGTATCCTCATCAAGACATCTTACAGAATTATTTGCATAAACAATGATGCTTCCATCAATGCCGATGGCCGGGGAACCGTTTCCGAAAAACCCGACACTTGTTGACCACTGCTGGCTCAGGTCATCCGGGTCGAGGCCTCTCACAATATCGTTACCCGTTATGACATCTAGATTACCGTTATCGTGGAGGACACCATAGCTGCCGGCCGATAGGCTATAGCCGGATACAGGTGTTGTTAAATCGGATCCATCCGCTGGATCGAGTTTATGAATCGTCCCGTTACCCGAATAGTAAGCATATATCCAGCCATCTTCAGGATCGATACATAACGCCCTCACATACGTTGATTCCGGGCCGTCATAATCCTCTGACCATATGAGCGAACCATCCGTTCGATCAACGGCATATAACGGTCGGTTAGCATATATAGAGCCAAAGAATGTGCCATATATCCCTGCACCTGGACCGGTAAGCACATTTACACCATTCCCTGTCATGTGCAACTGCGTATATTTAACACTGTTTGTCTGGGGGCCGTTAACGTCAGCAAGACCGGAGTGTCGCGCATCGTGTTGCAAAGTGATCCATTCGGTCGTTTCCTCTTGAGGTGATTCGTCATCCACAAGGACTGTATGGAATGCATATGATGCCTGAAGTTTTCCCGGAAGCAATCCGCCGAAAGCATCGACTTCACATGTTGCGGTGATGAATAGCTCAATATCACCGGAATTCTGCGGCGTGGCATCGGTGATCTCGATCTCGTAAGTTGAATACCCCACGCCGCCACTCGTGGCGGTTGATACAGCGGTGACGGGGAAGTTACCGGATGATTCAATCTTGACTGTATTCATATCGGCGTTGAACCAGTCATAGACATCCACAAGCAGTGTAAGGTCTCCACCGTTATCAATCCCGTCATTCCATAGAGTGTTATCAGATTCTGAAATATCCAGCCGCCAGGCTTCAGGTTTGTTCGCGGTCGGGCCGAAATCGTCAGGTACAATCCATGGGCCAGGGCCACTGGGGAATCGCCACGACGCATCAACAGCATAGTTAAAGACCAATCCTCCACTGCCCATATCAATAGAGTAGTGGCGGACATTCTTCTGACCTGCGCCAAAAACACCCCTCCCTGCCGGATCAACCTCGGATAGCGGCGCATCCGGTGAGCTTAGATCATCGCAGAAATACTTATAGCCATTCAATGTACAGCTATAATCCCCAATGGAATCAGGCTTTCCCAGCAAACCATCAGTGTAGGAAAAAATCGTGCCATTATTTATCGGGAACTCCGAGGGGTTCCACCAGCGGGTCCATCCATCAGGATTCAGAAGGCGAGCATCGCCTTCACCCGCCATAATAATGTCGGCATCATCAAAACCGGTGACGGAACCACTTGTTATGAGTATGCCGGCTACATCGAAACCGGTATATTTGTCCAGTCCGAGGAACGGATGCCTGAGCCCGATGTCGACCTCGATGATATTGCCGTTGAATCCGATGTTTTCCAGGGTCAGGTAAACTTGCATCGGAGGTTCGAGGAACGGCAATGCGTTGAGATGCATATCGGCCATCCTGAGAGGGACAGCTTCAAGGACCTGGGCCACCGGATCAGCCTTGAACTGGTAGAGCCCCCAGAGCACATGGCTTCCGGTTGTTTCGACATCACGTGATGTGGGCTCAACGGGTGCAATGGCATTATCCCCGCCACCCGAGCAGCCGAGTACAGCGCATATGAGTGTGATAATCATTATACAGAACAAGTGTCGCGTCATTTTAATCCTCCATATTCTCACTATCTTAACTGATGCGGAAAATAGTGGCGTTCATCAGAAAGAGCATATTGTTCGTGATGAATATTCAAAAGACCACCCCTATCCTCGAAGACTCGGATAGGGGTGCCACAAGGAATGCGTATACTTCATTCACATGACAAGTTGAAACAGTCGAGTTTGAAGTCGCGTCGTATGCTATGGGCATCTCGTAGGGGCGACCCGGAGGCTCGCCCTCTGGCTAAAACGCCCGGCATCGGAGGGCGAGCCTCCGGGTCACCCCTACGTAAGACTTGCAGCGTCAGGAATAAATTATTGTATGGCGAAAGTCGAGAGGGTGGGCATGTTGAATAAATATGGATGTGCCGAAAAAATGGGACAGGCCTCAGTAGTGAAAGCGTTGGGCAACAGGT
>CBDVBS010000514.1:0-2943 GCA_965372275.1 uncultured bacterium
ATATGTCATTTTGCCGTTTGCAAGGATTTTCGACTTTTTTCCGCCCCGTCAAGCGAGTCTTCGAAGCTTGTGGGTGAACAGGACTTGACCATCACACCCGAATAAAATATCATGATCTCAATATTTCCCGTTGTTCTTAAAACACGGGGTCAGGGGATGATTCAGTGGCTAAGATCTACACTGATAAGAATGGCTACAAGTGCTATGCCGATTCAGGCAAGCTTGTGCACAGGCATGTGGCCGAGAAAAAGGTCGGGGGAAAAATTGGCAAAGGGCGGGTTGTCCATCATAAGGACGGCAATAAGCAGAACAACAAGCGGGAGAACCTCCATATTATGTCGCGCAGCGAGCATTCTAAACTTCACGCGAGTGAGAGAGCTGAAGCAAATGAGGGAGCGGGTTGCGCAACGGTGTTTTTGGGAATTATGGGCATTGTAAGCGTTTGGATATGGTTCTTAACGTAGCCCGGAATTTCCTTTTCCGGGGTCTGATTTCCCGGTAAGAGAGATGCCGGACTATGAGCTAATATTTGGATTGATTATAAAGCCGGGTGCCGCCCTCAGCAGTGCTGAATGTCCCTGTAATTTCTATAATTACGGGTCCCACTAAGTTTTTCAGGATCGACTATTTAAAGATTTATCCCCTTTTGTGAATCAATCAGCAATCAAATCACATCTAAGGGAAGTAGATGGGGTGGTAGTCTCACAGGATCTAATAATTTCAAGCACCGGTGAGAATCCGGCTAATAATGCTTGAAATAACCTTGGGAGGTTAGTATGCATAGAACTTTGTTGTACTCATGCCTGAGTATCCTGTTTTTGGCATTCGTGGTTTCTTGTACCGGCGGAGGTAATGTGGTCAGCCCTGTGACTGAACCCGATATGATACTCGGAACTTCAAGTAATACAGGACAAAACCAGACCCACTTATTGTGGGGTCTGTGGCAATTTATCGCCGACCCTGAAGCGGGGACTCTGGATATTGTTCAATTACGATCCGGTGATATGCACCTGAATGCCCTTGTATTCCTCGAGCCCCCACCGTTGGTTAACCTGACACTGGAGAGTCTCGAATTCAACGGCAATATTATCGAAGCAGATATTGGTTTAAGGCATCCTTTCCTCGGTTTGGATGAATTTACAGGATTTGATGTCTGCGGGATTCTCATCACCAACGGTAGTATAACGGGATTTGACGACCCGGACTTGCGCATGGCTGGTGATGGTGACACGCGGCTGCTGAATCCCGACGGGTATTCCCGCTGGTGGAATCCCGCTGAGTTTCCACAGGACGGCACCATGTTCGGGTATAAGGACGGCCTTTTAGGGACTCCCAACAACATTGCAAGTTACAACTCCACCCTGAACGCCTATAAATACTTCTGTGATGACTTGGACCCGGATGACTCGTTGAGCGATGTCACCTTAGGGAACAGAGGCATGTTCTCAGCCGGACAGAAGAACATCAGGCACTACACTATTGATATGGGTGCCGGTCTCATCTTCAATTACGCTGTGGATGCCTGCTGGGCATTCCCACAGGGTGATTTCCCATGGACGGCGCCGGATGATTTTGCACCGGAAGCAAACCGTGCCGAAGCGTGGCGTATCTCGGTAGGCGAGCTGGAGAACACGCTTTGGAACGACGGCACCGAATCGGGCGGTGATTTGAGCTTGGCGGTTGACGTGTATGACTGGTTCAATGCCGAGTTGAACACGGTGCGTATCGAATCACCGGGCAATTTCCCGGTGATTGAATCCACAACAATCATCGATGGTGGACTGGGATATTCCACATACCAGATCGACGTTACAGATGCAACTCCCGGCGAGGGTTCGATAGACCTGCTAATCAGTGTGGAAAGTGAAACTGTTGGCTACGGCGACCTTTTGCCGGGAAAACCGGTAACGGTTTACTTCATGCATACTTCTACCGTCGCCGCTGAAGCTCCCACCCCCTCATTCGGCTGGGCGCGAACCTGGGGCGGGAGCGCGACGGATCAAGGCTACAGTGTCAGTGTGGACGCATCAAACAATGCCTATGTGACAGGTCGCTTTGAGGGAACTGTCGATTTCGATCCCGGCCCGGACGACGATTGGCATACGTCGATTGGTCTCGTCGACGCTTTCCTGAGCAAGTTCGATTCCTCAGGCGCCTTCCTCTGGGCAAAGACCTGGGGCGGAAGCGCGCCGGTGACTGTCAGTTACAGTGTCAGTGTGGACATATCAGGCAATGTCTGTGTGACAGGCAGCTTCAACGGGACTGTTGATTTCAATCCCGGCTCAGGCGTGGATAAGTACACCACGAATGGCGGCGATGATATTTTCCTGAGCAAGTTCGATTCCTCAGGTGCCTTCCTCTGGGCAAAGACCTGGGGCGGAACCGGGGCGGAATGGGGCTATGCTGTCGCCACGGACGCATCAGGCAATGTCTATGTAACAGGCTTCTTCATGGTGATTGTCGATTTCGATCCCGATCCAGTAGGCGAAGATTGGCATACCTCGAATGGCATCTATGACGCTTTCCTGAGTAAGTTTTTGCCAGATGGCAGTTGGTAAACTTCGAATTAACCTTTGAGAAACAATTTTACAATGCCCCTCGTCGAACCACGTTTAACGTGGTTTCCGAGGGGCCGGGTGCCGCCCACAAGCGAGTCTTCGAGGCTTGTGGGTGAATAGAGCAATTTAAAGTAAACAATGCCCTTTTCCGGGATTCCGGCTTGACCATCATAAGGGACTGTGGGGCTGTTGAAAAAGTCAGGAAATGGTGGGATACGGGACAGGCCTCAGTAGTGTAGGCTTTGGGAAACATGTTTGATGCGCTGTTCGAAAGTTTCGTTCTTCATTACTTAGAATCTCTAACATAATGAAAATGGTGTTTTGGGAATTTATTACCGAAACCCATAAAAATTGTAAATAAAAATTTCGGGTATAAAATACCAAA
>CBDVBS010000515.1:0-2918 GCA_965372275.1 uncultured bacterium
ACGCTTTCGAGCAGCTTGAATGCTTTCTCCGCCCGTTCTTCCAGTTTATACAGCACCTTTATGATCGTCGTTTTATGTTCGTCCCGCTCTTCGAGGATATCCTCCATCTCTTCACTGAGTATTTCCGGGCCGAGTATGGGTACCCGCGCGACCGGCTTGAAACCGAATTCACGGAGGAACTCATCTATCTTCGGGTCATAGCTTATCCCCGCGAACGGCACCTTCGCCTTCGCCGCGAAGATGAGTGAATGCAGGCGCATACCGAGTACGAATTCGAACTTGCCGAACAGGCCGAGGAATTCGCTGGGCAGCCAACGCTTCTTGAGTATCGTTGGTTTCTCTTCCATGAATGCCGCGATCTTCTCGGCGAACTGCGTGTCGGACGGATGATGGAACGGCACGAAGACCGGGTGCATATCGTAACCACGGGCGATTATGTCGATCGCGCGCGCAAGCCCGGCGTGCGCTCGCTTGTCGCGCTTGCTTCCCTTGAGTGCAATACCGAGCAGCGGTTTATCAATTTCGTCGAGATCCTCTTCGAAGAAAATATCCTTCAGGCGATCGTCGCTGCATGGTTCGAGAAGGAATGCAGGATCGGCCACAAGTTCAAGGGGTGTTTTGAGCGGCATATGTACGCGAAGGAATGCAATCGATGAAATATCGCGTAGTGTCACAGCGGACGCTTGTGAGAGAAATTCCTTGACGAGCCACTGGCTTGCGAAACGTTTGAACGGCCCGAGTCCCTGGGCGAGGATGAAGACGCGTCGTCCGAGTATGTAGGAAAGGAACAGGATGGAGATGTAGTAGAGCAATGAGCGGAAACTGGTCTTGTCCTGCAATAATCCGCCTCCGCCCTGGATGACGAGATGTGAGCGGGTTATGTCGCGTACGAGGTGGAACAGGTTGGTGCGTTTGGATGCCGCGACGCCGTACAGGTCGGTGGTTTTCGCCGGATGTGAGGACAGCACGATGGGATCGACATCCTCGATCTTGGAAATGCGCGCGAGGGCTGCTTCGAGTATGGCTTCATCGCCGATATTGTCGAAGCCGTAATAGCCTGAGAGCACCACTTTCTTGCGCGGCATGTGTATCATTTTACCATTGATGTTGATGGTAACCCACGAAATGGGATTCGTGGGTTACATTTGTTTCCCGATACAATAAGAGAGACGCGGCCTCGACCGCGTCAGCTCCAGAATCCAGATTTCCCACATCTTTGATTAGGAGATTTTCCTATACTTAAGACTCACCCGATGAAGGATGGGTTCAATTGTCATGATGTTAAGAAATACTTGCTGAGAAGCGTAACGTAGAGTGGTGGTGTTTCGGTAACTTGTTGCCGAAACAAGTGTGGCTGTAATGTTTCGGGAATAAATTCCCAAAACACCGGGTAGAAAATATTAATCCAAGGGTAACGCAGGTCTCTGACCTGCGGACGCACACTGAAGTGTGCAGTACCCGGTTTGTTAGCTTGTTATGGAACACTGCGTGAACTACCCCAGCAGCCTGGTCACAAGACTTCCCTCAAGACCCATTATCTGCGATGTGATCATCATCTGCGCTTCGAGACGTGTCTGCGCGGCGGTCGCATTGATAATCTCTTCCGCCATGTTCGCATCCCGTATGCTGCTGAGTGAACGGGTTATATTATTCCGCGCTTCCGAAAGGTTGTTCAGAGCTGACTCGAAACGGTTCTCGAATGAGCCGAAAGTCGCGCGTTGGCTCGTGACCTGGTCCAATGCGCCGGACGCCTGTGTGATGGCGGATTCGGCTCCCGCCTGGGTGCTGACATCCAGGGCATCGATACCGAGCGACTCAAGTGTCATCGCGGGAAACTCGACCTGCATCTGGTCTGCCGAGGTGGGGCCTATCTGGAAAGTTTCGGTATTCCCCCCAAAAAGCTCTTTCGTGTTGAATTGGGCTGATGACATGGTATAGGAAATATTTTCCTTGAGATTCTCCACCTCATTCTGTATCGCGGCACGGTCCGTGTCGGTGAGGGTGCCATTCGCGGCCTGTACGCTCAGCTCGCGAATACGCTGCACATCCTCGGTGACCGAGTTTAGAGAACCCTCGGCGGTACGTACCATGTTGATGGCCATCTGGGTATTACGCTCGGCTGCGAACATGCCGCGTTGCTGCGACTCCATGCGGGTTGCGATAGCAAGTCCGGCCGCATCATCGGAGGCCCTGTTGATACGACGTCCGGTGGTGATTCGTTCGAACGCCTGAAGCAGCTCAAGCTGGCTTTGCTTCATGCCATTCGTGAGAATAGAACCGAGGTAACCTGATATATTACCGATAGCCATAGATATCCTCCCTGACATCAGCTACCCGGTCGATGCCCTGTCCACCGGGATCCCCCGTTTATCTTCTTTGATGCCAACCCTTCCCAAAAATATACCACAATTAATATCCGGCATACGGGGAAAAATAGGGACAGTCACCTATTTCTCTTAAAACGGAAAAACACCGCAAGAAGTAGAAATAGGTGACTGTCCCTATTTTTCAGTCTTAATATACTCCCCGAATAAACTCAATCGCCTTGTCGATGGATATGGCATAGTTGATGCCGGGCACCTGCCGGTCGTTCGCATCAAGGTAAGCCCATGTGCATATCCCCACCACTCCACCCGCGTCGATATCATAGAGCGGTCCGCCGGATGAGCCGTATGTTAGATACGCATCTGTCTGGATGATCAGCGGATGCTTGTTGTCATCCTTGCTTATACGGCTGACGATGCCCGATGTTACCGTAAGCCGGATATCACCATCCTTAGTGACCCCTTCCGGGTATCCCATTGCCAGCACACGGTCGCCCTGCTTCACCATTGCCGGTTTAAGGGGAAGCGCCGGCCAATCGCCCGGAGTCGCGATGCGAAGCAGGGCAATCTCATAGTCGCTGTTATAAGCGACAA
>CBDVBS010000516.1:0-2909 GCA_965372275.1 uncultured bacterium
CAGCCCGGGAAGATAATCATCGATGCAGTCATGATAAATATAACAACTAAATAACCTGATATGTATCGCATATCAACCTCCGATCAAATCGGAATTCTTTCCCCTCCCCAACCAAATATATTATCGTCGCGTGATGCTTATTAATGAACCTTAATAATTTGAATCCGCCGATTACCTGTTTGCCCCCGAAACAGGCTCTAACGGCTGCTTGAGAATTTCTCGACCAGTCTTACTTCACGTATGCTCGCACCGGTCAGGCGTGAAATCTCTTCCGTTGATTTCCCTTCGGCAAGGCAGCGTTTTATTGCCTCGACACGATCGTCATCCTGCGGTTCGTCCTCAGGTTCGCCCGGCGTTTCCGAAGGCAGCTCATCGAAAAGCACTCCCTCTTGCGCGGATGCTTCGGATTCCGTGGATACCATCATCTTATCGAGTTTCTCAATGGCATCTTCAGCACGTTTAACGAGAGCCATCAATTCTTCGCGGCGTTTCTCAATAAGTTCCCCCGCCTCTTCGAATGCCGTATTGAATTCATCGAGGGCCTGGTTGGTTGCGTCGATGATATCCCCGAACGATTTCATTCCCTTCATCTTCTCCTGGATCCTCTTCGTCTCCTTGAGGAACATCCAGTTGAAGAACAGGATGATAGAAGCGGCAATTATCAGGAATATGTACCAGCCGACACTCTCGATCTCAATCACTCTCCAGCACAACTCTAAGGATCCTATCCTTTGGAATATACCTGCCATAAATTATATCACAGCGTTTGCCTGCATCGTGTGACTGTTGAATCACGGGATATGGGTCGAGCATAAGGACTTCCTTTAGCCTATCATACTGGATGCTCTTGAACCGATCCACTTCCACCCCCTGGAAGATAGCGAGAAGTTCGAGGTCGGCGCCCATATGCGTAGGGACTTCCCTGAGGATCGCCTTCCAGTAGAAAAGCACATCCGTCCTGTCCAACGACCTGGGCTTGGTTGGTTTGATGGTATAGGAATGCTTATACATCCACCTGACATCACCGAGGGGAATGATTTCCTGGGGAGCATACAATTCCCGAGTATGACTCGCGATATCCGGCTCCTCGGCTTTCAGCTCGATGGGATGAATACCATCATCCGGTAAATCCGAGCGTTTCGGCTCTTGCTTCCCGATGAGCTCAGTTTTCTCAACAGGGGTCTCGGTTTCAACGAGACGCTTTTCCACATGAACATTCAAATCGCAATGTAAATCCTTAATGCTCGAACGAACCTTCTCGGGTTCGATATGCCCAGTCCGCATACGTATTTGCGTTGCAATCGTATGGGTTGTCGAAATATTTATCGGGACTACCGGGATTTCATGAATTTCCCGCCTGTCAATTGTATCAATCCGCCCTGACGTCGATTCCATGACACATGCATCGGCGGCGGAATGTACCGGTTTCATCGGGATTGAATATTCTTCGGCAATCACTTCGGGAGTATTGAACAGCTTGTCGAAGTGACGTGTGAGGATATCCTGGATATGCCCCACCCTCACTTGACCTCGCCGTTTGATTTACCTATCTCCACAATAGCCCGTTTGACCCTTTCGAGTGGTTCAAGTATATCGAGGGTTTCGCTGAGGGATGAGAAGTCCTGCATGAATTTCTCAATGGAACCGTTATCGCCATCCGCGAAATGCAAACCGATGGGATGATCCCCTTCCTTAGCCTGGAAAACAACGCCTTCTCCGTTCAGGTTTTCCCATTCGCCGGTTTCATCTAAGGGATCGTGTTTTGATTTCTCAACTTTCACGATGGGTGATTTACACCTGTCCGAAAGTTCAAAGAAGATTTCATCATCAACAAATGTAGCCGTGTAATTGGCGGCACATGATTGCAGCAAACCGGACCCGATGGCTTCCACCTTTATATAGCGGCGCAACGCGGCACCGTATATCAGCTCCTGCAGCTTCGTTGGCTTGATCGGTTCGACATATCGGAAGTCAATCGGCAGTCCTCGCTGGTTACACACCAGCAGTCCACCGGCATATGAACCGTCTTCTTCGTAAACACCCAAGTATGCAATTTGCTTCATCCATATCAACTCCACGAATGCATTTTCCCAAAATAACTTCTGTTTTATCCGTAGAGGAAGTGTTAATCGGATTTATGGTGGGCTGAATTAGATTGATGTGGAGCAGGCTTTCCAGCCTGCTTCTATGGTCTCGACTTTCTTCATTTTCTTTCCTGGTGCCACCGCTACCCAGCCTGGTGCCACGGACAAACGAGTCTTCGAAGTTTGCCCGTGCACAGATTGTCCACTCCATGACGGTCGTGGTTCGGATTTCAATATCTAATTTACTATCTGTGTGCCACCGCTACTGACTGTCTTCGGGCATAGCGGTGTCTTGCCAGGTGCGCGCATCATCGGTCGCTGAGCGACCTATAGATACGCGCTACCCAGCCCTGGTGCCACGGACAAACGAGTCTTCGAAGTTTGCCCGTGCTCAGATTGTCCACTCCCTGACGGTCGTGGTTCGGATTTCAATATCTAATTTACTATCTGTGTGCCACCGCTACTGACTGTCTTCGGGCATAGCGGTGTCTTGCCAGGTGCGCGCATCATCGGTCGCTGAGCGACCTATAGATACGCGCTACCCAATAGACTCGCTACCCAATAAACTCGCTACCCAATAGACTCGCTACCCAATAAACACGCCCGTCCGGGTGGCACCTTTCTGTCTTCAGAAAGGTGGTCTTCATATCTTCACAAGCCCTCACTTCAAGAAAACAACCGAATTAGGATTTATTTCCCGGCTTCAGAAAGCCGGGTTACATGAGGTCAGAATGCAGGCTTATTTAACAAAAATCAATCAGGGTTCTATTTCGAGTTCAACCTGGATATCCATAGTCTGGTCTCCGCGTAATATCGAGACGGTAA
>CBDVBS010000517.1:0-2908 GCA_965372275.1 uncultured bacterium
ATTTTTGTATTATGCTACATCAACGCGACTTTTTCAACAGCCCCATCCTGTCCGCATGATTTGGATTTATTTGTTGAGGCGGACAGGATGTCCGCGCTCCAGGGAAAGAGAATCCAAACGTTATGCAAGTTCCAATAGAAATACTCATCAAACGGAATTCGTATCCAAGGGTTTCGGGAATAAATTCCCAAAACACCAATTTCCGAAACACCAATTTCCAAAACACCAATTTCCAAAACACTATTGTCATTATTTGATAATTTCTAAGTATAGGGAACAAACCGGGGGTTTATCAAGGTTATGTTTCGCGAATCACTGATCCTTGAGGGCAATGATATTCATACAGCTTGCATCACCCTGGCATTTGCCGGAGACAAGCTGATGCGCGACGCCGCCGAGGGCTCCGAAGAAACCGTCCTTCCATGATTCCCGGGCGGTACACAAAAGCCATGCAAGGGTTGGTGCGTCGTTGAAACGCTTTTCATAAGGACATCGGTTAAGGTTGTAGGTTATCTGTCTTGCATCACTCGATACAACTTCGATATTGTCATCCGTGGGCATGCCATCGACTAAGTAATCATTCAACACCAGCAGGGCCTTGCGCGCGTCGGACGATGCATCCCCCTTGCCCTCACGCGCCAAACGTCCCCACTTCCTGCCTTCGTTACGGCAGGATGCATGAATCATCTCGATCGCTTCAACATGGAGTGTCGAGAATATATAGGCGATCAAATCGGCTTCCAGGTTTTCAAGCCTGCTCAGCCATTCCGGAATTTGTACGGAGATGTTCTCGATATTTCCGTATGTCACATCCGAGTGAAACGTACGGAACTCTTCAATTGGTTCCCGGAATCCCGCCACGGATGCCTGTTCTGTTTCAGGAAAAGACGGCGAGCAGCCGGACAGGATCGCGTCGAGCATGTCGGCAAGCACCATCAACCTGCGAATCTGCCAGGCTTCTATCGGAGTTGTGGTTCCCATTTCTATTGCATTTTATACGATTTTCGGCATCGCGCAACCCCCGGCGCTGTGCGAGTGGCATGCACGGTGTTATAATTGACGGGTCCCGGGCAGGCATTCCCGGGTTTTGGTCTTTTGCTTTTCATAAATGATCAGACGCTTCGCATACTACCTGCTTCTTCCAATAGCACCCTTTCTCGGATGGGGTCCGATCACGCATCTCTATCTTCACAAGAAGGCTGTTGATGAACTCGGTGACAACGGCCCCGAAGGGGTGCTCGAACGTGATGAGGACAAGGACCTTTTCATAAGTGCAGGGAATATAACCGATCTCATCAAGGCAAACCAGCTCCGATACAGGGAGCGTTTTTATGAATATACCCACAATACCATTCCCACGAAGTTCGAAGGCAAACCGATATTCGGTGAAAGTTTGTGGCGGGAAAATCTCAAGCGGGGTCGGCGGGATGGAATGACCTACTCACTCGGCTGGATATGCCACCAGGTGAGTGACCAGTTCCCCCATCGATACCCGACCAATGGTTACGAGGGTTTTGTGAACTCGCGGAAATTCTTCGGGAAGTATTATCCCGTCGATGAGGATGACTATTCGATGCCGGTCAAGAACCTGCGCAACGATCTCATCTCCGTTGACCACTGGCTGACAGAGATATTCGCTGATTTATTGTGCATATGCGAGGAGCCGGAATTTCTTCGCAAGCTCAAGATAGACCTCGACTTCGGTGACTATCCCGAAATAGAGGAAGTATCGGCGAAGGTCATTGAGGAATATCACGATCTCCTCTATCCCGCCGTGAAATATTTCATCCCGCTCAAATCCCAGGTAATGACGCGTGTGTATCGCTACTACCACATACTCATCAGGGCGTTCATTGACATGTACTTCCATTTCTATGACACGCTCGGCCCCGAACGAATCAAGCGGATCGTTGAGGAATATGAACCGCTGAATGAACTGCCGAAGATGTTCGAATTTTCGATGAAGGCCATTCATAAAGCGATAGAACAACCAGTGGGAAGCTGGACGCCGGGTGAATATATCGGACCCGACACGCGGGAAATCAAGTATTCGGTATATTCATATGAGACTTACGATGGGCCGGAGAGGTACGATTTCGGTTTCAGGCGGGGTGTGATCCCGTGGTTTTCCGGACTGTTCAGCAACAGCCGGATGTTGAACGAGATGGGGATGAAGATGTCCGACAGGATGAGCACGTGGCGGTTTGTGAAACCGGTGATGGATTTGGCGAAAAGGCGCAAACGTTCCGGGACAACCATGACGGCTTTCTTCATATGCGAGCTGGACGCCATGGAGAATCCGTCGATTGCAGAACTCATCGAACGTACCGCGAAACGTTTCAAATTGACAGGGAGGACTCAGTAATGGAGTTTACATTCAGGGAGAATAAATGTTTCGTATGCGGGCCCCTAAATCCGGACGGGCTCCAGTTGCGGTTTGAGAATAACTCCGAGGGTATGAGCAGGGCGCGATGCGTGTTCGCGGAAAAGCACCAGGGTTATGACAACATCGTGCACGGCGGACTGATAGCCGCGGTTCTCGACGACTCCATGGCCTATGCAATTATGGGGCTTGGCTTGATGCCGGTTACTGCGGAGATGAAAATCCGTTATAAAAAACCGACGAGGGTAGGAGAGGAAATCACACTCGAAGGCAAAGTGATAAAAGTTGGCAGGAAGATGGTGGAAGTTGAAGCTTATGCGAAAGGCCCGGACGGCGAGGTGCGCGTGCATGCCGAGGGTAAGTTTGTTATTGGCGTGGTCAAGGCGCGAGAGTGAATTGGAAATGATGACATTTCCACAACATTTTTCATCAACCTCATGTCAATGCATGCCGGCTGGTAGCCAGCGCTCCAGTAAGAACAAACCACCAACTATATTATTCTTTCCTACAGGAGCGCTGGCTTCC
>CBDVBS010000518.1:0-2880 GCA_965372275.1 uncultured bacterium
TCGGACCTGCGACGTTGCGTGTCGGTATGTGTAGGTCGGGAGACCTACACTACCCATTCATTCAGGTGTAGGTCAGGAGACCTACACTACCCGTTTATTCAAGTGTAGGTCGGGAGACCTTTTCAGCAGACTGGGTATCGCAGGTCTCGGACCTGCGACGTTGCGTGTCGGTATGTGTAGGTCGGGAGACCTACACTACCCGTTTATTCAAGTTATCCACGCATGTGATATAATCGAGCCGATTTCGTGAACAAACATTTGAGGTGTCATATGAATATCAATCTTAAATTAACAGGCGATAAGGTTAGCGCGATAAAGGATGGAGTTATCGCGATTGGCGTGTATGACGGGGATGCGTTATCCGGGCAGGCTGCCGCTCTCGATAAACGCGCGAAGAGCGCCATATCGAAAGCGATCAAGTCAGGCGCGGTGAAAACCGACGCGGGTGTCGTGACAATTCTATTCTCACCGTCCGCCGTGAAATATGATATTTACGTGCTGGGATTGGGTAAACGCAAAAACCTGAAAGTACATACGCTGCGTAAGCATATTGCATCCGTTGTCAAGGAATTGAAAAAACGTAAAGTCCCATCGGC
Organism: uncultured bacterium; assembly: GCA_965372275.1. Classification (GTDB taxonomy): domain Bacteria; phylum JAJVIF01; class JAJVIF01; order JAPKYR01; family CAZSPL01; genus CBDVBS01. The sequence continues at coordinate 597 of CBDVBS010000518.1, forward strand.
AACGCTTCTGTTCGACGGCCCCGCCGATACGGATGAAGCGATCCGGTATCTCAGGGCCGCGTGTGATACATTTTTGCTGAAGCCATATGAGTTCCATGGATATTTCAGCGAGAAGAAAAAGGACAAATCCCCATTTAAGAATATCACGGTGAATGTCGCCGATGCGAAGGTCCTTAAACGCGCCCGTATGCTTGCGCCCCGATGGCGATGGGAAGCCGAGGGGATATGGTTAGCCCGTGATCTTATGAATGCACCCGCGAATAAATGCACTCCCGATGATATGGCGAAAACGGCGAGAAAGATGTGCCGTTCGGCCGGGTTGAAATGCAAGGTGCTGGGTAAACCGGAGATAGAGAAGCTGAAGATGGGGGCTTTCCTCGGGGTGAATGCCGGAAGCGCGAAACCACCGCGCTTTATCATCATGGAATACACCCCAAAACCGGTTACGGCGAAGATGAAGACAGTATGTATTGTCGGCAAGGGACTCACATTCGACTCGGGCGGCATCTCGATCAAACCGTGGGATGGCATGTGGGACATGAAGGGTGACATGGGCGGCGCGGCATCGACGATCGGAATTATGCGCGCAATCGCAGGACTTAAACCGAAATGCAGGGTTATCGGCCTGTGTCCCTGCACTGAGAATATGCCGGACGGAAACGCCCTCAAACCCGGCGATGTCATTCATTCAATGAGCGGGAAATCGATGGAGATTCACTCCACCGACGCGGAAGGACGCCTGGTGTTGGCTGACGGTCTGGAGTATGCAACGAAGAATTATAAACCGGATGTGTTGTTCGATATGGCCACCTTGACCGGTGCATGCGTGGTGGCACTGGGACAGGATATAATCGGTATTTTCGCTGATGATAACTCCCTCGCCCACGAATTAATGACATCCAGTAAAACCGCAAATGAAGCGGCCTGGGCGATGCCGGTTTTCGAGGATTACAATGAACTCCTGAAGAGTGATGTAGCCGACCAGAAGAATGTCGGCGGACGCTGGGGCGGCGCTATCACGGCGGCGTTGTTCCTCAGAAAATTCACGGATGTGAAAAAGTATGCCCATATCGATATTGCCGGCCCTGCCATTGCATCAGGGGAGAAATGGCATTCACCAAAGGGCGGCACCGGATCAGGCGTACGGCTGGTTGTTGAATACATCATGGAATTGAAGTAGGCAATGGTATTTCGGGAATTTATTCCCGAAATGCTTTGAGCAATATCCATAACAGTTTCGGGAATAAATTCCCGAAACACCGGAATACGGGGACAGTCCCCTTCGCCGGTACAAATACCTTTTTCAGCACTGTTATGGAGAATTAGTCGTGTTACCTGAGGGCATTTCTATTGACACTTAACTCAATTTTGGCAGGAGGCCGGACAGATGTTCAGCAAATTTATCAAGAGCAAGGTGGCATCAGAAAAAAGGGAGGCTTCAGAAAGGCTTATCGCAAACATCGATTTCTCATCATTGATAGCCGAGACTTTCAAAGTAAGCCCTGACCACCGCCGGGTTGCTTATAGTGCTCTAGTTTGGAAAAATTGGTTTGTTGTTGTGGATGGCGAAGAGGGTAAACAATACGATGGTATAGGAGAAGGAGACCCCATCTTCAGCCCTGACAGCCGCCGGGTTGCTTATTATGCTAAAGTCGGCAACAAGTGGTTTGTTGTCGTGGATGGCGAAGAGGGTAAACAATACGATGGTATAGGAACCCCCATCTTCAGCCCTGACAGCCGCCGGGTTGCTTATGGTGCTCGAGTCGGCAACAAGTGGTTTGTTGTCGTTGATGGAGAAGAGGGGAAACAATACGATGGCATAGTTAAGGGTGGAGGGCCTATCTTTGATTCGCCTGACCGTCTGCATTATTTAGCCAATGTTGGGAGCCAAATATTTTTAGTTGAAGAGCAGTTTAGCTGAAAAAAAAATTCCGCTTTTTCGCCGGGAGCCGCCCACAATGGCAGGTTGGAAAGAGGGAATATTATTGTTGTTTACGAAACGTAGTACGATGTTCAAAAACCCCGGCAAAGGAGATGCCGGGCTACGTGGATGTCTTAGACCAATTCTCCTTAAGAAAGACTAATTGAATCGGGTGCCGCACACTTCAGTGTGCGCCAATCCCAAAGTTAAGCCACTCATCGCACACTGAACCCTAACGTTGCATAAATAATGAGTGATGGGTGGCACGGTTTGCTTGAGTCTTCGAGGGCTAACCGTGGTCTTGTTGCTTGATACCAATTTTAGAAATGAACACTTGAATAAACGGGTAGTGTAGGTCTCCCG
>CBDVBS010000519.1:0-2876 GCA_965372275.1 uncultured bacterium
ATGGTTGTTCTTGGGGGCATGGCATCGGGTCAATGCGAATCCGACGCTTGTAACAACGAAGCAACGGCAATACTTCTGAGTTTCAACGACTCAATTTCCGATTATGTATGCCCTGATGATTTGTGGGATTTCTACGCCTTTGACGTGGCGGACGGCTCCGAGCTTTCCGGGATGATAACTTTCGCCGCCGAGCAGTCCGGCACCACGATACGAATCATGGACCCGAACGGGGAGCTTCTTTTTCCGAGGACGGGGACTTCGGATGGGCAGAGAACTCTCTGGATCCCGATCGATGAAGGGGCTTTGTTCGAGGGGACCTACTATATCCGCGTGGGATTCTGGAGCGCTGCGGCATATGACCATCAATATACACTTTCCATGGATCTATCCCTCCCCTCCGAATGCGCGCCTGACGGGAATGATGAACCCGGGACCGCATCGGAAATAGCTTTCAGGACAACCGTTTCGGACTGGTTATGCGCGGATGATCATATCGACATATGGCACTTCACGGTCGCCGAGGGGGATGAATACAAAAGCACTATTTCAATGACCGCCAACCCCGGTGAACTGTTTCTATATCTTTACGATTCCACAAATACGCAGCTTTTCCAGGTCAGGACCGAAGATGGGGAGCTGGAATATAATTTGGGTGTCAACGGACACATCCTGACTCCGGGCGATTATTACATCGGAGTCTTCCTTCCCTTAGCCAGGGATGATGAGAATTCCTATTCGCTCATTTTGCACAAACCCCTGGTGTTTAAACCGATGGACCCGGTTCAGGTAGAAATTCAACCCTTCGATCCGCAGCCATGGACGCCGGCGGGATGTTTCGCGGATCAGAATAACAGCGAAAGCACTGCCGCCACAATTCAGATCAACCAGAAAGTCACCGGATGGGTTTGCGAGGATGATCCATCGGACTATTTCACTTTTGATGTTCCCACCGGTGCTAAATTAAAGGGAAACATCAAGCTTTCGTCTCCACAACAATTGACGATCTTCAGTGTTTACAATAAATCAACCGGAGAGAAATACGTAGAGAGCAAGTTCACGACAGAGGATGAGTTGGAATTCAGCACATCATTCCGGGCGGGTGACCTTACACCGGGGGCGTATTACATCTCGGTCACACGTATGTCGAGCACGTCGTTCGACCATCAATACACGATTGAAATGGACATCGCAAGTTATGAGTCCGAAGTCACGTGGGTGAGGTTCTGCCTGGATTCGTTCTTCTGTGAAAAGGAGTCCATCCAGGATGAGGGCTCCACCGATGATGAACCATATTTCAAGCTCATTCAACGATATATGAATATCGATCCTGCGAGTACGCCTTACTGGTATGATGGTTCCCCCCAGGTTTTCTCGAACGTTGACAGCGGTGAGAACCGGCGATTCACGACATCGCAACGGAAGTTTTTCGAAGGTGAAATATTGGATAATCCGCGATGGGCTCATTTCGATATTGAGCTATGGGAGAAGGATTCGGTGTCGAGTGACGATCACGAGGATACGCTTACGGTGCTTTTGGATTTAGATTCCCTGTTTGGGATGAGCTATGTGAAAACCGAACCCCAGGGCAATGCCTGGTCCACCAGTTTTGACGGACGTATCGCATCCATTGAAACCACATTATGGAGCAGGGATACACATCCCACGGAAAACAAGTATCACCTGCGATGGCATATCGAGTTTGATCCGTTTGCAAGCCTGACCAATACCGGCAAGAAATTTACCAACTGGGATGATTTCGTGGTTGGAAAATTCTTCAACGGTGAGCAGGAGACATACGTGATCGCCATTGATGAAGATGCCCCAGGTAATTTCGGCAGATTTTATTTCTACAATTCACTGGGTTTCAAGGTGAAACATTTTGACGGGGGTTTTGACAAGTACGATCGCATAGCAGCCGGGGATATGGATGGGGACGGGATCGATGAAGTTGTTGTTGCCTCCAAACGCGAAGGCGGCTATGTGATCTTCTATGACACGTACACCGAGGATTCGCAGTATTGTTTCAACATTCCCTTCACGGCATATGACGGCCTGGCCGTGGCTGATGTCACCGGCGACGGTGTATGCGAAGTCCTGATGGCAAAAGACGATAATGACATGGTGTATATATATGATGCGGCCGGCACCTTGCTGCACGAGTTTAATGTCGGATGGGATTTCAAGGGGGTACGTTACACGGATAGTAATACACGGCATGATGCATTTCTTGTTGGAGATGTTAAAGGTGATGCTACCCCGGAAATTGTGATGATTGAGAATAAGAACGGTGAGAACAGTAAAGTGCACGTATATGATCCGTTTTACGAAACGGGACAGCCGCGCCTTATACCTCCCATGTTAACGGACTTCCTGTTCACTCATTATGACGGAGCGTGTCTCGGTGATATCAACGGCAACGATAAACAGGAACTACTAATTGCGATTGATCCCGGTGACGGTTATGACGGGTGTCAGATCCATATATATAACATAGCCACCGGCAAGAGAACCGGCATTCGTTATTGGCCGGTGTTCCAGAAGTATGATGGATTCGCCGCGGGAGATGTCCTTGGCGCTGAATTAGGTCACGGCAAGGAGCAAATTTTGCTTGCATCTCAGAAAGATGACAAGGTGTATATCAGTCAGTAAAGGTCAACAATACAATAGTCCTTTATTCCACTCAGGCTTTATGCCTGGGTGTTTTCACTTCCAAGATATTTTTGTGTATATCTTCATATTAGGTATCAGGAATGGTATCCTATGGCATCTAATAATTTAGGAAAGGAAGAACGAAAAACCAAGGAGGCTGTGCCATGCACGGTAAGTATATTTTATCTTGCTTCCTCTTCGTTTTCCTCCTCGCTGTTGTAAACGTC
>CBDVBS010000520.1:0-2872 GCA_965372275.1 uncultured bacterium
AATCAACACCTCTGTTCGTATGACGCTCACAATCAAACCACTACGTCCTAACGACATCATGGCTTTAGACCACGAATCGTAAAGCACCGGTTCGTTGGATGTACAATTCTTACATTAATATGATACTTCAAATGGCCTTAAATTTGACCTAATCGCAACTCTTCATTCTGAAACGCTAATTTAACCGTTTGATGCGGGTTATGTCAACAATACGGTGAAAATGAGACGATATGCCGACCGGGTTATTACGGGTATTTTACAGGTATATATGATAGATAATATATTAAGTTCGTTTAAGAGTGATAACCATGAAAGACGCTACGGCTGATAATAAACGGAAACAGGAGTTCTTCAACCTATGGCGTGAATGGCCATACATCCTGATCATCATCATCGCCGTGGTGATCTCGATGAACGACTTCATCTTCGGTGGGAAGGATTTCGGAGCGGACGGCTGGAAGTGTCAGCATCCCTGGGCGGAAGATTACGAGTTGAAAGAAATCCGTTCCCTGAGCTGGGACTGCGAATTGCAGCATCGACCGTGGTTCGAATTCGCTCGCGCCGAATTACTGGACGGACGTCTCCCATTGTGGAACCCTTACGCCTTTGTCGGATATCCACTGTATGCGAACCATCTCGTTCCGGTGCTCTATCCGCCACTGACAATATCCCTGCTCCTTTTCGAGGACGATAACATCGCCGGGGTATTGACGATCTTCCATCTCATCATTTATGGAATATCACTTTACCTGCTGCTGCGCGTACTCGGCGTCAAACCGTGGGCTGCAATGCTCGCATCATCAGCCACGCAATTCACGGGTATATGCTTTGCGTTGTGGCTGCCATGGGGCGCCGCGATTGCATGGATGCCGGGCATCCTTGCATGCTATGAATTATACAGGCGTACGAGACGATTGAAATATCTCGCATGGGGTGGGCTCCTCTACGGTGTCTGGTTCATGGCGGCGTATCCTTTAATCGGCGTGCATTTCACCTACTTCTTAGCTGCATACATCATACTCCGGGAACTCACCGGAAAGGGCGGACGTCCGATTGCAATCATCCCGGCCCTGCTTTCGATACTCGTAATCGGTGCGCTTATCTCGGGGATTCAGAATATTCCCACGCATATGTACTCAAAGGACACCTACCGCTCGATGAAGTACAAACATGGCATCGCGTATGTCGATCCCGTTATACCGGAGACGGAGTTGATGCCTGAAGATCCCTACCCGCCACCGCTCCAGGCGGCGGTACGCAACAAAGGTCGTTACTTAGCTCCGGTATCCTCGCTGCGTATTGACTACAACCGCATGTTCATGGGGCTTCCAATATTCCTCTTAGGCGTTTTCGGGCTGTTCGTGCTACCTCGTGGAATCGCGTACTGGCGATGGTTATTCATATTACTGCTCGGATTGAGTTTCTGGGATCCGTTATTCCGCTTAGCCTTGAACAATCTGCCGTTCTGGAATATGAACATATACCCGCCACGGGAAATCTGGCATATCACACTCATGGTATGTGCCGCATACGGTCTCCAGGGGATGTTCGAGGGAACCGGCAGAACGTTGGCTGTTCCGGTCAAAGGCCTGCTCAGCTTATTTGCCATAGGCTGTCTTGCATTCGTCGGATTCATCATCCTGATTGAATTGAAAGTCGCACCCATACTCTACACGATGAACCAGGGCACAATCGTAACCACCGGCCTTCTCTACTTCCTTTCAGCATTTGCTTTCGTATGCATGTTTTTTATATCACTCTGCTCAAAATGGAACCGCCTGACATTGTTCGCGGGGTTGTTTGCCGCATTTATTCTGATCGGAGGAATCCCCGCAAGAATGTACGCCTTGCCTTACCAATCAAACATCCCGGTGTTTTCACCTGATAAATCCGAATTCTTTGACGCGGTGAAGGATGCCACATCCGATGACAAACGTCTTGCACGGATCACGAGTAAGATATACTACACAAACTTCCTCAGCAGGCAGAGAGCGCCGTTCATTGCCAACCTGACCACTAAATACCGGATTATGGATATATCCGGCTATGACAGCCTTATCCCCAAACGCAATGTTGAATACCTCAACCTTATCGAGGACTTCAGCGTCAGGAATTTGCATATTCATATTTCCTTCAACGATCCCGAAGTAGTCAACGCCGACCTGTTCCGGGCACTGGCGATCGGATGCGTTTTAAGTGATATGCCGGAACTGCCAATCGCAACGGAGGTCACATACGCGGGTGGGATGTATATCCATAAGATCCCGAATCCCGCATCACGCTACTACGCGGCTCACCAGGTGGAATTCGTCAACGGTTCCGATGAAATGAAGGAACGCCTCAGGAAAAATGACTGGGTGGATGAATGCATCGCGGTCATTGATTCCACAACACTTACCGAAGAGGAGATTCAGAAGCTCAAATCAATCCCTGTAGTTGCTATTGGCGCTCCACAAATCATAAAAACATATGAAACACCGGGAAGTATTTCATTCGATATCGAAACTGAATCCCCTGCCCTCTTCGTTCTGAATGACGCTTATGCCGAGGGATGGGAAGGCTTCATTGATGGACATGAAACACGTTGTCTCAATGTAAACTTCCTTTTCAGGGGTGTATATGTCCCCGAGGGAAACCACGTCGTGACCTTCTCATACCATCCTGAATCAATCACCTACGGGCTGATAGCCACATTACTTGGCATCGCATTGTTTATGGTTATGCTCCTGGTGGACTTCCGCTCAACGCATCAACTCAAACCAATCCCACCTGATAAGTAATTATATATAATTGGGTGCCGCACACTTCAGGAAAATGGGGACAGTCACCTATTTTATGAAAATATATTTGACTATGGAAAAGTACATAGGGG
>CBDVBS010000521.1:0-2863 GCA_965372275.1 uncultured bacterium
TTCGGGAGTTTCGGCAACAAGTTACCGAAACACCGGTAAATTAACTCTTAACAGGGTGGCACAGTCTGCGAGTCTTCGAGCTGACCGTGGTCTTCAGAGGTTTCGGCAACAAGTTACCGAAACACCGGATAATTAGCTCTTAACAGGATGGCACGGTCTGTGAGTCTTCGAGCTGACCGTGGTCTTCGGTGATACTTGGCACAAAACCACGGTCAGCCCTCGAAGACTCGGACAGACCGTGCCATCACAGATGTCTAATTAAACTTGCATCAAGGGAACGCAGAATTAATTCTTGTTCAACAGCTTCAGGATTATTGTTTTCTGCGCGTGCAGGCGGTTTTCAGCCTGGTCGAACACTATCGACTGCGGACCGTCGATGACATCCGCGGTCTGCTCGTGCTCACGCCATGCCGGCAGGCAGTGCATGAAATGCGCGCCGGGTGCGGCTTTGGACATCAGGTCGGATGTAACACGGAACGGTTCAAATAACTTGAGTCGATCCGCCTCCTGGTCTTTGGGTATATGGAAGCTCATCCATGAGTCGGTATAGATGATATCCGCTCCCGCAACCGCTTCCTCCGCCGAATTAAATAACGCCACCTTCGAACCGGACTCCGCCGCAAATCCCTTCGCTTCATCCACAACACTCGCGAGTGGAGCATATTCTTCACCCTCGGGTGAACCGATTGCGATGTCGATGCCGACCATCGAACAGGCAATCAGCAGTGAGTGAGTGACATTGTTATTCCCGTCACCGACATATGCCAGCCTGATCCCCTCAAGACGTCCCCGGATTTCGAGGATGGTCATCAAATCGCCGAGCGCCTGGCACGGGTGATTGAAGTCGGTCATACCGTTGATGACCGGAACCTCGGCGCATTTCGCAAGCTCCTCCATATTCGGATGCTTGAAAAGCCTGGCCATAATTATGTCAACGAAACGCGATGCGGTTTTGGCCGTGTCAAACATGGTTTCCTTGGTGCCGAGGTATGAACCTTCGGTAGAGTAGAATATGGCGTTCCCGCCGAACTGCGACATCGCTACTTCGAAGCTGAGGCGGGTACGCAGGGATGGTTTCTCGAATATCATGAGCATGGTCTTGTTCTTAAGCAGGCTGCCATACTCGGCCATATATCCAGTCGGGTTCCCCTTGAGGAGTTTCTTGATCCTGATGGCTCTCTCTATCAGGTTACGGATTTCTTTCGATGTAAAGTCCTTGAGGGTAATGAGGTTCATTTCAAACGCTCCAAATTATTGATTACCGCGCCGGATGGCTGACATTTTACCACTTTTGAATACCGTGTCGAGGGTTTACTTTTTCTCCGGGAACATCTGCATCTGGGGCGTGTTGTGGAAGTGTGTTCCCACTTTTTTTGCCGGATCGAGTATGGCGTCGAAATCATCCAACGGGCCGAACCAGGCGTGTTTACCACCCATTGAGAGGAACTGATGTATCGCCTCAATTTTCGGGCCGATGCTGCCGGGGTCGAGTTCCGTGCGGGCCATGAAATCGGTCAGTTCCTTCAGGTTCATCGACTGGATGAAATCCTCTTCCCTTAGTTCAGGGGAACGATACAGTCCGTTGATATCGGCGAGGATGATGAATTCCACATCAATCGTCGGGTTGTTCTCGATAAGGGATATCGCGAGGATCGAGGATGCACGGTCCTTATCGATTACAACTTCCGAACGCATGAAGCATTTGTCCCCGGTGATCGTCCCATCCAGGTTATCCTCATAACAAGGGTCATAGATCGGGATTCCCCCGCCGCCGCAGCATATCGTGATAACCCCGCGGCTGAGGAGATGGTTGATGATTTCTATCTCTTCGATGGCATATGGAGTTGGCGATGGAACGACGCGCCGGATGGAATCCTCATGCCCGGAGGGGGATTTGTACCTGATGCCTTTAGCGTCGAGCTTAGCCCTGATTTCCGGTGTATTCGACCTCCAGGGGCCGATGTACTTGGTGTATTCATCCTCATTGAAAGTATTCTTGTCAACATACACGTGGGTCATGACACACGATATATTCCTGTCGGTGAAGACCGGGTTACGCTTCATCTCGTGAGTGATCCAGTGCCCGATACGTCCCTGGGTGTTAGCCCCGCAATCGACCAGGTCAAGCTCTGGAATCCCTTCGTGATCTTCGGCGGAGTAGCTTCGGATGAGGTCATTCCCCACCTGCGGGCCGTTTCCATGCGTGAGGGCGAATGTTTCGTAGCGGTTGAAAGCCCCTTCGAGGTTCTGAACGGCTTCGCGGAGGTTCTCGAGCTGGGTTTCTGGGGATGCATCCTGTTCTTTACGCAGGATTGCGTTGCCGCCGAGAGCGATGACGGCTATCTTCATTCCACTTTTCAGCAGTACCGGATTCATAGATATCACATCCCCCAAACGAGGGGGAAGGCCGTATAGTATGCCTTAGGCGAAGTATTGTGTCAATGAGATAGATTGTATCTTAGTACCTGTAACATATGTGGCACTTCTCTGGGCAGCATGTATCTATTAGGGCAACGCGCATTTATTGGGTAGCGCGTATTTATTGGGTAGCGCGTATCTATTGGGTAGCGCGTATCTATAGTGAGCGCCAGCGAACGATGATGCGCGCACCAGGCCAGACACCGCTATCCTCGAAGACGCGTAGTAGCGGTGGCACACGGATAAGACACTGACATGCTCGAAGACTCACAAGTCAGTGCCACCCGGATGAGATAGTAAATGTGGCAATCCGAGCCACGACCGTCAGGGAGTGGACACTCTGAGCACGGGTAAGCTCGAAGACTCGCTTATCCGTGGCACCAGGCCAGACACCGCTATCCGCGAAGACGCGTAGTAGCGGTGGCACACGGATAAGACACTGACA
>CBDVBS010000522.1:0-2863 GCA_965372275.1 uncultured bacterium
AAATATATTTTCATAAAATAGGTGACTGTCCCCATTTTCTACTTCCCCTTCCCTTTCTTCTTCAACCTGCTCTTGTTGATCTGTTTTGCACGGGCGATAGCAAGGTTGTTTGGTGGGACTTTTTCTGTGATCGTGGAACCGGCACCGGTGTAAGAGTTCTTGCCTATTTCCACCGGGGCGACAAGGATCGTATCCGAGCCGATGAAAACCTCGTCCTTTATTATTGTCCTGTGTTTCTTATGACCGTCGTAGTTACAAGTGATTGTTCCCGCACCGATGTTGCACTTCTTGCCGATGTCGGCATCGCCAATATAAGATAAATGACTCGCCTTGCTCCCCTTACCAATGGTCGATTTCTTGACTTCCACGAAATTCCCTATCTTCACATCATCAGCAAGCACCGTACCCGGTCGTAATTGTGCAAACGGCCCGATCTGAGCATTCTTACCGATCTTGGCATCGGTGGATTGCGTGAACGATATCGTAGTGCCGTCATCCACGGTCGTATTTACAAGTCTGCAATATGGCCCAATCGTGCAGTTCTTGCCAATTGAAGTGCCTGCCTCAAGGATAACTCCCGGCAACAAGCGGCTTCCCTCACCGATCTCCACGTCGGATTCAACATAGCAGCTCGCCGGATCATCGACCATGATACCGTCCTCGCAAAGGCATTCGATCTTACGGAGGCGCATTACCGCCCCGATATAAGGCAAATCGGTACGCTTTGTCACCTGGAGGACATAATCCGGGTCGTCGCTCAGCACCATGTTCACCGACCCGCCGCTCTCCTTGATGGCCTGCATGGCATCGGTAAGGTAGTATTCCTTCTGCGCGTTATCCGGCTTGATCTTGTCAAGAGCCTTGAACAGGGCTTTGCGATCGAAGCAGTAAAGGCCCGTGTTATATTCCGGAAGCTCGAATGGATCGAAGTTGTGACCGTTACGTATCCAGTCCTTCTCCTCAATGATACGGTCGAAATTGCCCCACTCGTCGCGTATTACCCGCCCGTACCCCGGGGCATCATCGACACGGCTTACGAGGACCGTTACCGGGGCCTTTGAATCGAGGTGGCTTCGTACAATCTCGTTCACAATGAAGCTGTCAGTGAACGGGAGGTCGCCATTGAGGACGAGAATATGTTTCGTTCCACGCGGGATGTGGTCACGGCAGACGGTAACCGCGTCCCCGGTTCCCTTCTGCGGTTTCTGCAGGCAGGTTTTCTCACCAGGGAATGAACCGCACACCAAATCGGCCTTGTGGCCAATCACCAGCAGCCGTTTCTTCAGCCCGGCGTCCTTCAGTGCCATGAGCGGATAATATCCGAGTGGTTTACCCAATACCGAATGCAATACCTTCGGAAGGTCGCTCTTCATACGGGTTCCTTTTCCCGCCATAAGAAGCACGCCCAATACTAAATCGAAATCCTTCTGGTTAGCCATAATTTTTACTCAACTCTAAATAATCAATGAATAATTACACAATAATTTTATACCACATTTACCCGGCATTGAGACGTTTTTAGCAACATCGATGCCGGTTCGGCAGAACATTTTCAAACCACGATCCTTGGGATATCCTGGCCTATGCGGGTAACAACCTCATAGTTGATGGAACCGATATGTGATGCCAGGTGATCCGCGCTGATCTCATCATCCCCCTGCTTCCCGAGGATCACAACCTCTTCTTCCAACTCGACGCCGGGGATGTCGGTGATGTCCACCATGATCAAATTCATGCAGACCCGGCCACGAATCTGGGCTCTCCTGCCCTTGATGAGCACCGATGCGATGTTCGACTGCCCCCTGTCGATACCGTCGTAGTAGCCCACCGGGAGTACGGCGATAGTCATATCATGGGTGGCCTTGTATGTCAGCCCGTATCCGATGTAACTGTCCTTGGGCACGCGTTTGATCTGGCAGACACGCGTTTTCCAGGTCATAACCGGTTTGAGAAGGTCGCCGCCGTTACCGCCATGCTTGAGCATATAACTGAGGTATGTCTCCTTGCTCGGCCAGAGACCGTAGAGGGCGATGCCGATACGGACAATATCAAAATGCGCTTCCGGGAAGAGCAACCCCGCCGCTGAACAGGACGCATGTATGGTCGGAAGCTTACCGTAGATGGATTCTATCTCTTTAACGCCTTCCGAGAAGCGCTCAAGTTGGAGCATTGCATAGGAATGATCGGTAGTATCTTCTATATTGGCGAAATGTGTATAAGCCCCGGCGAATTCCAAACCCGGATACTTCTTTAAAACATCAACAAACGCCGGAATATCTTCCAATGTTATACCCTGCCGATAAGTTCCGGTCTCGATTTTTACGTGGACTTTGAGCGATTTCCCGAGTTTCTTTGCTGCTTCACCTAAGGAGGTGAGATTCTCGATGTTATACCCGACCACTTCGTAACCGGCATCCACCACTTCCTCGGAACGGGAGATGGGCACCGGTCCCATCACAAGAACAGGAAGGCCGATTCCCGCTTTCCTTATTCGGTGTGCTTCGTCTATTGAGTGAACCGCGAGGTATTCGACACCCTCATCAGCGCAAATTTTGCTGACCTGTTCCAGCCCATGACCGTAGGCATTCGCTTTTACAACGGGCATGAGCATGACGTTCGACCCGGCGAGTTTGCGGAACAGGTTGATGTTGTGCACCAGCGCCGACCGGTCGATCTCTATCCATGTATTCAGGCCTTCAGTGTTCAATCGTTCTCATCCATTCCATACCGATTCGTGCCGGATATAATACCAAATTAAGGACTCAGGGAACTAAGAATCTCTAACATAATGAAGATGGTGTTTTGGGTATTTTTTCCCGAAACCCTTGTTAAGTGTCAAAAACAATTTAGGGAATAAAATGCC